>NZ_JAOTJD010000048.1:0-35696 GCF_042714595.1 Phenylobacterium ferrooxidans
CTCCTCCAGCAGAGAGGATGAATCAGATCAGCCCTGATTTGGGAATCCCGATTCCGTCAAAACGCGGCCCGCTCTAGTCGCTGGACAGTCTTGTTGAGGACGATCTCCTCGACGCAACGCTCCCAGGTCTCCCGCAGGTCGGAATAGAAGTCCTTCGCGGAGCGGCGATAGTCGTCTCCAGTGAAATCGGTCCCAGTGGCCAGCACCTTGGCGCGGGCTCGGAGATCGTTGATCCGGGCGTTGACGCTTTTCGCCAACCACGGCTCGGTGTCCTCCTCGACAACGCCGAAACCGTCGGCTTCAGTCTTTCGGACAAAAATTTTGATCAAGGGCGCGCCGTCGCCAACGCGCGCCGCCTCGGACACCATTTCATTGAAAAACACCAGATTGTGGGTGAACACCACAACCTGTCGGCCCTTCACAGCCTCCTGCACCAGCCGCTGAGCCACCAGCCGGATTCGGCGCTGGTCGAGCGAGGAGACGGGGTCGTCGACGACCAAGCCGTAGGTGGCGCCTTCATCCGCGATCTCCGCCAGGAAGCAAGCGAGGGCAAGGGCGCGTTGTTCGCCCTCGCTTAAAATCTGGTTGTTGGCGATCTTGTCGACGCCGTGTAGCCCAACGGCAAATTTGCTTTGGCCTTGCTCGCTCGAGTCGCTGACCCGGAACGGAATGTGGTCGAGGTCGAACCGCGTGATCTCAGCCTGGATGCGCGATTGAAGGTTTTCCGTGACGAGCTTGCGCCGGAGTGTGCTGATCTGGAGCGATATGGCTCGGGTTTGGACCTGTGTTTGGCAGGCCTTGATCGCTGCCAGGTCGCGCAGCTCTTCAGCCCGCTGTAGGACAGTCGCGAGATCGTCGTGAAGCTTGCTACGGTCCTTCAGCTCGGCGATGCGGTTCCGGTCCGCATCCAATGCAGCGGCATGGGTAGCTGTGGCTTCCAACTGCGCCGCTTCAACATCGAGCTTCTCGATGTCGGCCGCTACGATGGTGCGTAGGGACGCGGGCAGGGGCGGCACTTCGAGCGCCGGGTCAGTGGTCCGATCGATCATCGCCTTTCGCCGGGCGACGTAGGCAGTCAGGGCGGCTTCGATCTGGATGACCGCGGCGGCCCGCGTTGCATCTATCCCGGCATATCCGGTCAAGCTGTTGGCGACGACCTCGGTGGGCGGGACGACCAAGCCCTCCAGGGCCGCCTTAGCTGTATCGAGGGCCTCTCGCGCGGCGTCTGCCTTTTTAGCCGCTTCGCTTTGCACAAACGCATTGAACCGCGCCATCCGGGCGGCGGCCGTCTCGCCGAGAGACTCTTGGCACAGGGGGCAGGTGTCACCGATCTGATCCGCGATCTTGTCCGCCGGCCCTCCCGACAACACCGCGAAATCGCGCGCAGCTTGATAAAGAAGCCGCCAGGCCTCGCCGCCCGCCCCAGCCATGGGCTCATTGGCGAACTGGGCCGTCGCCGCCAGGCCGGCCGCGCTCGCCGTCGTGTGAGCCTCATCGATCAACTTCCCAAGCGCCGCCAACGCGGCATCGGAGAAGCCGTTCTCAAACGATGTGAGGACTTCAAGCAGTCGCGCCATAACCTGGGACGCGCGCCGCCGCGTGGCGGCCTGGGCGACTGGATCTTGGAGAAGCTTACGCTCCAGGGCTTTCAACTCATCGATCTCGCCAGAGCTCAAGCCCGCGAGGTTTTCGATCTCGGTCTTCGTGGGGATCGTCTGCGATTTCGAATCCAACCGTGCAAGAAACGCCTGCATCTTTCCGCCGGGGGTGTAGCCGGCGGGCAGGGGCGTCTTCAGGCGTTTCTCAATGGCAGCCTGATGCGTCGAAAACTCTGTGCCGAACGCGCCACATAGCTGCCCATGATGCTCCAAAACGGCGATCTCGACGGGGAGGTATGCAATACGATTTTGCTGATCGACATAGAGGCGCGCGTTCTTGCTGTCGAACACCGAGATCTGCTTCAGCGCAGGCGGCGGCGGTGTTGTCGGAACCCAATCGAGTTCGGTGACCGGGTCGTCGCCGATCTGGAAACGCAGCTTCACCTGAAGCGGCCCGTCCGGTTTGACCTTGAAGACGTCGCCCTTCAGCTCGTCGATTGAAAGGCTTCGACACAGCCGTTTCGCGATCCGCGCATACCCGCTCTTCCCGCTGCCGTTTTCCCCGAAAATCAGCGTGACCCCGGTGGGCGCAAAGCGCAGCCGCTGATCCTTCGCTAAACGGTCGATGTTCTGGAGCGGTCCGATCGACGCCAATACGGCGCGGGGTCCAGTTTCGGAGCATTGTGATAGGTGCTCAGCCGTCAACGCATCGCACGCCGGCTCATCGCCGATGCCGCCCGCTGCATATTCGATCCGATCAAGGATCGCCTTGCGGTCCTCCTCGCTGACCATAAACCCAGCGGTCGTGGATATCCGGCGCAGTGAATCTTGAACCCAGGCAGCTTGCTTTCCGGCCCATTCAACGAGACTCAAGTCTGCCATGCGCCCCCCGCCACCTGACGCAGCCACTATTTGGCAGATGGTAGCCCCTGACGGGACGCTCGTCATCCGAGCAATAGCGAAGCTTAGGAGTGGTTATCCGTCGAGGCGCGACGCCTGTCGTTAAACCTCACTGACGCCATGTATCGGGTGCGCGTCGCGCTGTATTTGAAGGCGTGGCGTTCGAGGAACGATTGTCGATCTTGATGTGAGCGATTACTCATGCCGCGGCCGGTCATCGCGGTGCGGAATAAGGCTCGGTGGCGGCGTTCTTGGCGTCGTTGAGGGCTTGCAGCTCGCCTGCGACTTGCTCGGTGGGGGAGATGCCCGCCAGGGCGATGGCGCCGATGATCGCCAGGCCGAAATCGAGGCAGGCGCAGAGGCCGCGGACCGTCTCGATGTGGCGCGCGCTGTATAGGCTCGTGTGAGTCACCGCGATGAACTCGTCTGGGCGGTCTTCGTCGAGCGAGACGTGGCCGAACACGCCCTTGATGTTGGGGTGGGCGCCAAAGTCGATCGCGCTGTCATATGCCAGGATCGCCAGCTCATGGATGTCCGGCGCCCGATTCTTCAGGGGCGCGATCGCCTTGGCAAAGGTGAAAGCCTTGCGGCAGGCGTTCCTGGCCGCGTCGTCACGATGGCGGTCGGTCCAGACTGTCGTCAGCTCGGGCTTCGCCGCGATCAATCCACCATAGGCCGCCGATTCCAACGCCGTGCGCAACAGGGGGAAGACCGCCACGGTGTGGCCGCTGAGCGCCGTGCGCACGCCGGCCAGGAACAGCTGGTAGGCGTTCATGAACAGGATGATGAGGGCCATGGCGTCCGGCGCCCCTGCGCTCCATAGCCGGGTGCGGAAATGCAGATCGTATTCCCGAAGCGTGGCGACCAGGGGATCATCCGACGCCAGCAACTTGGCCGTCGTCTCGTCAGCGGCGGCCAGATAGGCGGCCAGCCCGCCGCCCAGATTCACGCGCACGTTGCCTTCGGCCATGCTCAGACGAGCCCTTGAACTGATCGGACGAACTGATCGCGCGGCACCCTGCAGAGCGCAAACTCGCCCTTTCGCACCGGCAGGCCGCCGTTGATCCGCCCGCCGCAGTCGAGGCCCGTGGTGCGCTCTCCCTTCGTCAGGGGAGGGCGCTTCACACTGTCGATCCATGCGTACAGCATCCAGCTAGGCTTTCCTGGTCTTCGACTTACATTGACTTCACAATATCAGGGCTAGGCGTCGCCCAGGAGAGCGGTTGGAAGGATAAGGGTGGCATGAACGACACTTCGGAGCGCACGAAGTACAAGGCGCAGGTCTACGACCTCGCGCTCAACGCCTTCTTCAAGCTGCGAGAATTTGACTCGGCGGCCCTGAACCAACCTCGCGCCGAGATCGGCTAGGATATTGCGGAAGCCTTCGTCGCTGCGGCTGTCAGCGGGGTCATCTACAAAAGCTCCAGCCAGGATCGTCGGTTCGAGGCGGCGAGCCTTCTTCGGGCCCTCGCAGACCAGGTCGAGCAAGACGGCCTGGCCAGCCTGGAGTGGGGCTATCAAGGCAGGCTCGACGCCCGGCACGCCTGGCGACCCGACATCCGTTCAGCCGAAGGCCTATCCGAGCTCGATCAGCGTACAGACGCGGTGATCGAGGGGCTGATGCGGCCGCTTCGGGCGCTGACCGTTCCCGAGCGACGGGCGATCGTCTGCATGTCCTTCGTGCGGATGGCGCTTGCCCACGTCGGTGACCTGATCAAGCAGGATCTCGCTGACGCCGAGCAGATTCGCGACTACGCGATCGAACTGTTGGAGCCCCAACTGGCAACTCTAAGGCGCGCGGAAGAGGCGTCGGGAGAGTGAGGAATCCGCCGACAGGTTTAGCGCCTAATGTATCTTATCAGAAATCAATGACTTAGAAGTCTTATGCGGTAAGGCGTTTCCCGATCTGTCGTGGATCGACATTATCGGAAATTAAGTTCCGACAGTCCGAACCGGCGCGGTGGCGATCGGCGGTGACGGTCGGTTTCGAAATCGCGGATTCAGGCCCGCAGGTCTTGCGGCGCGGGCTCGGCGGCGCGATCCGCCGCCGCCCAGGCTTCGGATGATCTGGGTCGCCTGGACACCGCCCATTACCGGCATATGCACGTCCATGAGCACCAGGTCATAGGCGCAGACCTGCACCGCCTCGACCGCCTCGGCGCCGTTCGAGACGATGTCGACCTCGACGCCGACCGAGCGGAGAATCGTGGAGACCAGCTCCTGGTTCGCCTCGGTGTCTTCCACCAGCAGCAGGCGCACCGCGCCCGCGTCGATGGCAAGGTCCTCGGCGCCCGGCTGTTCGACATGGGCGGCCGGCGCCAGGGCGACCGAGAACCAAAACGTCGAGCCCGATCCAACCCGGCTCTCGACCCCGATCTCTCCGCCCATCAGCTCCACCAGCCGGCGACAGATGGCCAAGCCCAGGCCGGTGCCGCCAAACTCTCGCGAGACCGATCCGTCGGCCTGCACGAAGCGTTGGAACATCTGGTCCAGGGCGGCGTCCGGAATGCCGATACCGGTGTCGGAAATGGCGAACCGGACTTGGGGCGGGCCGCCGGCCCCTACGTCCTCGCTAACCCGGATCGTCACCCCGCCATGATTGGTGAACTTCACGGCGTTGCAGATCAGGTTGAGCAGGATCTGCCGCAACCGCCCGGTGTCGCCCCTCAGCCCATCACAAAGCCCGTCATCCACGAAAATCGCCAGGCCGACACCCTTGCGCTCTGCCTGATCCGCCAGAAGGGCCACGGTGTCTTCGACTAGCTTGCGCAGACCGAATGGCTCGCTCTCCAGCTCGACGGCGCCCTCTTCCAGTTTGGAGAAGTCCAGCACATCGTTGACGATTGAATGCAGCGCCTTGCTGGCGTCCTCGATCCGGGCCAGCCAATGGCGCTCTTGCGGGCCTAGCGTCCCCTCGCGTGTGCATCGGCGTTGAAGCGGGACCCCGTCGAGACCAGTCTAAGGCATTGAATTGGCGCTCTAAATGATGGGTGCCTGGGGTCCCGCTGTGCGCCGATCGGGACCCCGCCCGCCAGCCGATTTTGGCATTGAAATCAATTCACTAGGCGCATAATTGCCGGGGTCCCGCTTCAACGCCGATGCACAACCCGCAAGGCGTTGGCCAAGGCGCGGCCGGGCGAAGACCAGGATCAGCCGCTCATAGAAGCGTGCGTCCCCGGTTTTATCGCCTCCAATCAGCAGAATTGCCGATCGGCGCGGATCGAAGGCTTAGAAGACATGTAGCGGCCTTCCTTCGCTCTGAATCCGCAGCTCGCGCACCGAGCGCTCCCTGCGCCTGGAGGCCATCGTGGTCGGGCTGATCCTGCTGGAGGTGGCGCTGACCCTGTTCCAGATGGCCACCGGCGAGACGGGTTAGCGGCGGCCAAGAGGCGCCAGGTCAGGGAACTCGCGCGACCGGCGCCAAGATCGGCTGTCCCGCCTCAGGCGTCGAAACGCCCCTCCACCAGGACATAGACGACACGGCCTTGGGCGTCAGCGATCGGCGTCAAGCGCACATCGATCGGCAATGGCTTGCCGTCTTTCGCCAATTCCACGGCCATCCACGTCACCGTTCCGGACGCCGCGGTCCGGATCGCCGCCTGAAGGCCCTCGGCCGCAATCGGCCCCACCGCCAGATCGACGCCGAGCCAGGGCGCCTCCCAGAGCGGGGCGCCGATGAGGGGATGGTCGGAGGTTGTCAGAGCCTCGCCAGCCCGGTTGATCTCCACGATGGCGCCGTCCGGGCTCAACAGGGCGATCGCCTCGGCGGCGTGGTCGAACACCGCGCGGATGCGCCGCTCGCTCTCCTGCAACTTGTCGCGGGCGCGGTTGCGCTCCGTCACGTCGCGCAGATGGGCGGTATAGGTCAGGGCGCCGGCGGCCATCACCTTGGTGATGGTGGCCTCCAGGGGAAAGCTCTCGCCGGACCGACGGCAACCTCGGACCTCCGAGCGCTCGCTCATCATCCGGGACGCCTGTTTGGAGTCGCGGAAGCTCTCGACGTATCCGGTGTGCGTCGCGCGCGCCTGCGGCGGGATCAGCATGGTGAGTGGCTGGCCAAGCACCTCCTCGGCTCGGTAGCCGAACATCTGCTCGGCAGCGAGATTGAAGATGATGATCTTCTGATCCGCATCGATCGAGACTATGGCGTCTTCGGCCACCATCAGGATGCGCGCGGCCCTGAGATTGCTGTCCTTCAGCGCGACCTGCTCCTGCCGCCGCGCGGTGTTGTCGCGCACGGTGATGAAGTATCGCTGACGGTCGCCGATCCGGCCTTCGCGAACGCGCACCTCGACGGGCATTTCCCGGCCGTCCCGGCGACGGGCGGTGAGGTCCAAGAAGCGGGACTGTTCCAGGTCGGGTTCGGTCGCCCAACGGGCCAGCCACTTGACCGGATCGGCCCGGCGTCCCGGTTGGGGCGGCACCAGGACGCTTATGGCCTTGCCGACCACCTCTCCGGCGCCATAGCCGAGCAGGGTCTCGGTCGCCGCGTTGACGAAAGTGATCAGGCCATCGGGCGCGGCGACGATAACGGCTTCCGGCAGACCGTCGAGCACGGTTTCGTGAAACCCCTGGAGGCTCGCGTCCGCTGGATGTGTGGTCTCGCTCATGTCCATGTTCCTTCGCGCCTTACCGACGCCCCGAGGATGCCCCGGGGCGTCGGTCTTGGCCTCTCGGCGGCTCAGATCGCGACGGGATGGCCCCCTTCCATCTCCTGCAGCACCCTCGGATCGTCAAACACCGGAATGCCGGCCTCCTCGTACTTCTTCCGGACGGTGGGGGTGAGCAGGCCAACCCGGGCCAGGGCCGGCATCATCAAGTCCTTCATCGAGTGGATTTGGCCGGGCGGCAGTTCCTGGGTGATGCCCATAGACTCGGCTTCCTGCAGCCCCTTGAAGAAGTCATCAGGATCGATGTTGCTGTTTTCGAGCACCTGCATGAATCCCGGATCCACACGGCTGGCGATGGTTCCCGCCGTACCGCTGTGCGCCAGGATGCTGACCGCCTGGAAGGCGAAGTCGGCCAGATCCTCGACCTCGTCCTTGTGCAGCTTGGCGATCACCGGCCCCAGATAGGCGTGGCCGAAGGAGACGTGGCGGGACTCGTCGCGCATCACGTTGAAGGTCAGCTTCTTCAACAGTTCGCACTGGGTGGTCCGGTACATGTTGTTGAAGGCGCCCAGGGCCAGCCCCTCGACGATCATATTCATGCCGATCATGACCTTCTCATAGCGATCCGACTTCAGGGTCGCGTCGATCAGGGCCTTGAGCCACAGGGACATCGGATAGACGATGGCGATCTTGTCGCAGTATCGCGCATAGACCTCGACGTGGCGCGCCTCATCCATGGTCTGGGTGGCGGCATAGAGCTTGGCCGTCGCATCGGGCACCGAATGGGTGACGCAGGCCGCCGTCATCAGCGCACCCTGCTCGCCGTGCAGGAACTGGGACAGGAGCTGGGCCGTGGAGTGGGCGGTGAAGGTTTCCTGCTGGGATTTCGACAGCTTCGCGAAGAAGGGCATCTGGTGATAGATGTCCGAGCGGTCGTTGATCAGCGGTTTGGACGGGTCGACCTGGGTGTCCCAGGGCAGGTACTCGTCGGAATCCCACTGGTTCTGCTTGGCCCGCTTGTAGAGATCCTCGACCTTGTCGCCGGACATGTCGTACTGGAATGACCAGGCGATATTCATCGCCGTCTTGTAGAGATCATCCGGGTTCATGGTGACGTTCCAGTCGGCTTCCGGCTTGGCGGCGCTCGATTCTAAAATAGTCATGACAACTCTCCCTTTGTTTTTCAGTATTGACGCGGCGGCGTTCTAACGATGAGGCCATCAAGGCCGTCATCGATCTTGATCTGGCAGCTGAGACGGCTATTTTCTTTTACGTCGAAGGCGAAATCGAGCATGTCATGCTCGATCTCCTCCATCGGCGGGAGGCGCTCTGCCCATCCTCCCTCGACATAGACATGGCAGGTCGCGCAGGCGCAGGCGCCGCCGCAGTCCCCATCGATCCCCGGAATGGTGAAACGTCTGGCGCCGTCCATCACCGACAACCCGGTCGGAACATCCACGTGATGTTCTGTGCCGCCGTTCTCGATGTAGGTGATCTTCGCCATTCGAATCCTCTCCTGAGGAACGTGGGCGCAAGGCTCGACCGCTCGCCGCTGGAGGGCCGTCGACCCGATCACCCGAGCTTGAAGGATCGTGACCCTACGGGCTCACAGTCCTCTCCTCACCGTTCCTAGCGTCCCTTTCGGACGCCCTGAGCGGAACCATAAAGATGACGCAGGCGTCATCTTTGATCTAAATCAATAAAAAGGAGAAGGTCGGGCTCGGTCAGGAGGGCGGAGACCCTCCCAAGGCTCAGGGATCAAATCACGCTGTGGCTCGCCCCGCCGCCCGGGACGCGGCGGTCGGTATCGACCTCGGCCTTCCGGGTCGGGGCGCCGCCGGCGTAACGTCGAACTGGACGGCTTCGATCGGACGCTGCTGCGAAAGCCCGCGCGCCGAAATGTGGCCGTGATCGGCGCTTGGCGCGATTGACGTTTCTGGCGCCCGACATTCAGCGCGCCATCCTGACCGGCGAGCCGATCACCTACCCCGTAGGTGAAATTCCATTGTCATGGTGCGAGCAGCGCCGGCTGTTTGGACTTGCGTACGGCGGCACGACCCCAGAAAGCCACTTCGTAGAGTCCGCACGAAATCGGGCGAGCGAAAACCTGTGACTGAGCGGCGTGCTAGCAGACGACAAGACAATGGTCTCCGAATTCACAGCGTAGAAGCCGCATCACAATGTCGTTATTCTTCATAACTAGGATCTGATGAGTAGTATCCGGCCAGTCGCCCTGAGTTCGCGCCGTGTCCTTCTGACCTGTTTGTCCGCCCGGATTGGGAGACATCAGTGCAAACCGCATCTGAAACATCATTCGGCGATGTCGAGGCGACCATAAGGGCCGTTGAGTCCATGTCATTACAAGGGCTCCGCCGGTTCTGGGAGCGGCGGTGGGGATTGTCGCCACGGCTGCAGTCCACCCAAATGCTGCGGCTCCTGATCGCGTGGCGCCTGCAGGCGGAAATCTGGGGTGGACTGGATGGTGACACCAAGGCGCGGCTTCTGCGCAAGGGAACCCCACGAGCGGCGCCGCCGCCAGTGGGAACGAGCCTCACCCGCGAGTACAAGGGTGTCTTGCACCATGTCGAGGTCGAACTTGGCGGCGTGAGATATCGCGGCGCCCTGTACGGCAGTCTGTCCGAGGTGGCGCGCGAGATCACCGGCACGAGATGGAACGGCCCGCACTTCTTCGGCCTGCGGCGGAGGAACGCCAATGGATGAGGGTCGGCGGATCCGCTGCGCGATCTACACTCGAAAGAGCACCGAGGAAGGCCTGGAGCAGCCGTTCAATAGTCTCCACGCTCAGCGACGTGCCTGCGAGGACTACATCCGGTCCCAGGCCGGAGAGGGTTGGCTCATCTCGGCTGAGCCTTATGATGATGGCGGCTACTCCGGTGGCGATATGCGTCGGCCGGCGCTCCGACGGCTGATGGCCGATATCTCAGCCGGGTCCGTGGACATCCTGGTTGTCTACAAGGTCGATCGCCTCACGCGCGCGCTCGGCGACTTCGCCAAACTCGTCGACGCGTTTGATCGCAGCGGCGTGTCCTTCGTCAGTGTCACCCAGGCTGTGCATCGGCGTTGAAGCGGGACCCCGTCGAGACCAGTCTAAGGCATTGAATTGGCGCTCTAAATGATGGGTGCCTGGGGTCCCGCTGTGCGCCGATCGGGACCCCGCCCGCCAGCCGATTTTGGCATTGAAATCAATTCACTAGGCGCATAATTGCCGGGGTCCCGCTTCAACGCCGATGCACAGGCCAAAGCCCCGCATTGAGATCAAACGACGGGATATGCTCGCCTTGAGCAATGTTTCACGGATCTCCAGGCGACCGGGATCGCTCAACGCGACCTCTTCAAAGCACCGCGCCGCCCGCGGGACCCGGGCCGGCTCTTTTCTCCCGGTGCCGTGCCAAATGATGTCACCGTTCGGGGTCTGGTGCGGCTCGACACCCTGCTTCAGCAGGACCTCGTCTGATCCCGGCGGCGACATCCGCTGAAGCTTCACCTTACAAAGCAGGAGGATCCCAGCGTGCAGGTTGCGGATTGCGGCATGGACGCGCCGGTCGTCGGGCGAGTCAAAGTCTTCAATGGCGATCTGGATGGCACCGACGGCGTTGGCGAGCAAAGACATGAATCTGATTTCGGATATTGGCGAGCGCCATATAGGGCGGTGGTGCTTCGTTGCACGCTTGCCTTGCGAACCGCGGCCGTGCGCCAGGAGCAGACTTCGACGCCCAGTCGGACACCGGACTATCGCGACCGTGTGTTAACCGACGCCGGGAATAAGGTCGGTGAAATTGGGGCGCACCGTGCCGTGACCCAGCAATTTGGAGAACTTGCGGTAGTCCCGATGGGTCTTCTGCCAGCGCCCGGCGACGATCGCCGGATTGACCTCCATCTTCCGCGCGAACGCCAGGATGTCGGAGATGCCGGTGTAGGTCCCTTTGACGTCCCAGGCCTCCCATTGTTCATCTGGGATCAAAGCTGTGCCGGCAAGTTCATCGGCTTCCATCTCGATCGCCTCGGAACTGCCGATATCGAGTTCGTCGACGATGCAGGCCCGATCGTCAGTGAGGTGGAACGCCACGTGCGCCAGCTCGTGGAGCAGGGTGAACCAGAAATTGTCGATGCGGTCGCGGCGCAGCGTCAGCGCGATGACAGGGGCTCCATCCTTTGGCCGGCGAAGGGCCGCGCCATCCAAATGGGTGCCCGGTAGGTGTGGCAGGATGACGAGAATGATGCCGAGGTCGCTCAGCGTTTGCTGCGCGCGCCTGGGGCCGTCGGCGTGGATGCTCAGCTTGGCCAAGGTACGCACGATCTCAAGCTTCCTCACCTCCGTCAGGTCGAAGGGCCCTGTCACGGTGGCGTTCTCTGCGCGTAGCAGGACAGCCGCGCACCAAGCTTGCACGGCGACGAAGTCCGTTTTGGCGTTGGTCCGCTCGGTCCTAGTCTTCCGGAGCATGGCGAGCGCTTGGCCACCGCCAAGGCCGCGCGCCATGAAGGCTTCGAAGCTTTCCTTGGCCTGCATCAAACCCCACGCTAACAACTGCTTGGCGGCGGGCTTGGCGAGTTCAACCGATGCTCGCTCTTCCTGCCTGGGTTCTGGGCGGATGAGCACTTCGGCAGGAATGCCGAGATGCTCATTTAGCGATCGGATCATGCCGATCGAGAGCGGGCGGGTACCGCTCAGAACCTCGGAAACACGGGCCCTCGAACCGATGTACTCCTCAAGATCGCGCGGCGTAAGGTTGCCTTGCTCCATGCGGAAGCGGATCGCCGCCAATGGCGTGGGCAGGGCAATGGGATAGCGATCGTTCTCATAACGCTCGATGAGGGTCGCCAGGACTTCGAGCTCGTCGCCTTCAGGCGTATCGGGCACAGCGTCGATAAGATCGCCCAGCCGGGCGAGGTTAGCCTCGTAATCGCTCTCGCTGCGAATAGGCTTCACCAACATCATGTTCGGCCTCCTCCGCCAACGGTCGCCGCGTCGATCGCGTCGTACTCCGCATGAGAGCCGACGAATTTAATCAACACGATCCCCAGCCCGTAGTTCAGGTGGACAACAAGCCGGTGCTTGTTCCCACCAATGTTAAACACAACCCGATTGTCGCTGACGAAACTCGCCGAGCGATAACGGGCCTTGATGTCCGCAGGTGACGTCCAGTTCGCCGATTTGGCCTCGGCGTACCAAGCTTTGAGAGGCTCTTCAGCATCCTCGCGCCCGGGTCGCTTCCAGTACGTCTGAAGCGCGCCTCTGGTGATCACACGCATCATTGTGCCTTACACGAGTCGTCTTGTCAAGTTAATGATCCCATAATGGAAACAATAAACTTGCGCCCATTTTGGGAACAAGTCATGGTCGGCGGGCGGTGACGATTCCCGTTGCCGGTATGGAGGGCCCAATGGCCAAGTCTCGTAACGAAACCACTTCGGCGCGCGCCGCGAGCGCCGCCGGCAAAGTCCTTCGCGACCCGCGCGCCTCGGCCGCCGCCAAAACGGCGGCCGCCTCGGCGCTGGCCCAGGTCCGCGACAAAATCAAGTGAGCCCCCGACACGATTCTCCTCAAAAGCCGGAGCCGAGGCACATGCCGAACATTGGATTTTCCGCCTACCTGAAGCTGATCTCGTTGAACGAGCGTCCGCGCGACACCGCCATCCGCGGCCGTGTTTCCCCCACGGGGCGCGGCTACGACTTCCACCGCAGCATGAAGCGCGCGGCGCAGAGGCTTCTCGCCGAGGGCGCGCCGCTGGACGAAGTGCTGGCGACATTGGCTGCGATCAAGCGGCCTTCCGAACGGCTGTCAGCGATGCAGGCGCTCACGCGTCTGGCGGCGTGGCGCGCGGAGAACCCAGGCGAGTTTCTCACCTACAAGCCGGCCACCTACGCCCATTCCTCTGGCTTGTTTAAGGTCGCTTTCACGCCCGACTTTGGTGTGCGGCTCGGCCGCGCCGGGACCGCAGTGCATATCTGGAACACCCAGAAGCCCAAGCTCACGCCGCGAACGGTCTACGCGGCGCTATCCCTGTTCCCCGAACTCTACGAGGACGGCGGCGCCCCAGACGACTTCGCGCTCCTGTCTCTTCGAGAGCCGCAACTTTTCCGGCTGAGCGAAGCTGGGCGTTACGCCGGCCTGGGCCAGAGCATGGCGGAGAAGGTCGCAGAAAGCTTCCGCCTGGCCGTAGCTGATCTCGTGCCCGACCACACCCCCGACCATCCCGGGTCATCACCGGGCTAACCCCCACCCCTTCGACCGAAGGGCTAGCCGTCTTTGACTGCAACCACGCGTCATCGCGGTCTCGTACCATCCAATCGGGAGTAAAGCGGTCCTTCTCAACGTCCCAGATGAGCCCGAAGCGGCCGGCAACCCACCGCCCGCTGAGCCACGGCGGGCAATAAGCATTATCGGAAGAAGGAGACCGCGGAACTCGCGGCCGATCCGCAGAGCGAGCTCAGAGAGCTGGCGGGGATTTATATTGAACCGCCCCGGGTTTGCCGGAGGCCTTAACTCCTGAGAGGAAGAGGCAATGACGAGCAAGACGACGAATAAGTTTTTGCGTGAGGTGCGGGAGCGCGCGGTGCAAATGGTTTTGGAGCACGAGCGTGATCACCCATCGCGCTGGGCGGCCGTGGTTTCGATCGCGGCGAAGATCGGCTGCACGGGGCAGACGCTCAACGAATGGGTGAAGAAGGCTGAGGTCGACGCCGGCAGGCGATCTGCAGGGTCCTGCCGATCGCCCCATCGACTTATCGCGAGCGCGTCGCCCAACGGCGCGGTCGGCGACAGCTACGACAACGCCTTGGCCGAGACCATCAACGGCCTCAACAAAGCCGAAGTCATCCACCGGCGCGGGCCCTGGCAGTCCTTTGAAGCCGTCGAGTTCACCACGCCGGAATGGGTCTACTGGTTCAACAACCGCCGACTGCTCGAACCGATCGGCAACATCCCGCCCGCCGAGGCCGAGCAACGCTACAACGCCAACCTCGACGACACGGCGATGGCGGCGTAACTCAAACCAAATGGCCTCCGGGAAACCCGGGGCGGTTCAGGTGGTCGATTTCCGGTGGACGGTGATCTGACGCGCGCCTACGGTTGACATCGTGTCACACGGCCATCTTCCATCCACTTGGATGCCGCCATGTGCTCGGGACGGGCGCCGCTCTCCTCCCAGCCCGAAGTCGGCGCCCGTCCCGCTCTCCGTGTGAAGGACAGGCTGCTACCGGATCACGTTGCGAGGTGTCGATAGTAGTTCGGTGATAGGGTAAAGGGCGTCATAGGTCTGGATGCTCGGAACGAGCCGTAACGTAAGTCAGGCCACTCCGGTCGAACCTGTAAGCGTCTCAGGAGTTGTTCAGGAAGAACAGCGCGAAGGAGCGGAAAATTGATCGGCGTTCTCGTTGGCGGCCTGGGGGGCTTGATGGTTTTCCTGGGCGTTACCGGCCTCTATGTGGCCATCCAACGACTGAAGTCATAGGTTGGCCTCAGGCGTCAGTTCGGGCTGGTTCTAATAGGAAATCATCAAACGGGCTGATGACTTGTCGCCGCCAACGAGCAGGATGGCGACTCGTTCGGGGTCGAACGCGCAATACCACTGGGCACCGCCTTCCTTCTCGCTGATCAAGTTGCGCAGCCGCCCGGCCTCCGGCGTCAGTCCACCGTGCGCCGAGTGCGGCGTGACGCGGTTGTAGTCCATCCGCCAGCGCTCGATGACGACGCGGGCTTCGGCTAGGCGCAGCGGCGCCGTTCCGCAGCTAGGCCCCGCAGCCGCTTACGCAAGTCCGCGGCGCCCGGATCAGGCACGCGGCGTACGGCCTTGGGATCGGCGCCGGTTGTCTGCGCAGGCATTGGCCTTGCCCTCAGCGGAAAGCCGGCGCCGCGGCTTGGATGTTCGTCATTCGAGCCAGCTTGCGTCGTTTAGTGCGAATTCCAATCCAAGCCGGCCACGTATTCCGATGCGAAGTCGGCCGTGGTTCCGAGTTGATGCCGACCAGCGTTCCGATTTGAAGCCGGCCATAGGCCGGGTCGTGTCCCCGGCCGTGGTGTAGCTCCGCGGCGGTAGCAGCGCCGCTCGCGAAGCGCGCCTCATTGGGCGCCGTAGCGAGTGAGCGGGGCTGCGGTGGTCATCCACGATCGTCGGTAGGGTTGGGTTGCGATGCTCAACCTGAACCAAGGACCGAAGATGACCGACGAGATGATGGCCCTGCGCGGGCTGATGGAGAAGAGCCCCGACGCCGATATTCTGCGTGAGATGATCGGCTGCGCCGCCCAGCGGCTGATGGAGCTGGTGGGCGGCCTGACTGGCGCCGCGCACGGCGAGAAGACCCCTGATCGGCGGGTTCAGCGCAACGGTTACCGTGAGTGCGACTGGGAGACCCGGGCCGGAACGGTGGGCCGCGCCGACGGCCGCTAGCCCAAGATGCTGCGCGCCCTGTCGCGCGCCGATCTGCTGATCTTGGACGACTGGGGTCCAGAGATTCTCAACGCCGATCAGCGTCGCGACCTCTTGGAGATCGTCGAAGACCGATACGACCGCGGCTCCGTCCTGATCACCAGCCAGGTCCCAATCGACCGCTGGTATGAAATCATCGGCAATCCGACCCTGGCTGACGCCATCCTCGATCGGGTCATCCACAACACCTATCGTGTCGAACTCGCCGGCGAGAGCCTGCGCAAAAGCCGCGCGCCTCAGCCCGAGGCTTGACCCAGAACAACAACACCGAGACCTTCCACCTCGACCCGAACAGGGCCGTCCAAAGTGACCGACATCAAATCGGAACCATGGCCGGCTTCAAATCGGAACGGTGGCCGCCTTCAAATCGGTACAGCTGGCCAGCTTCGTCGGAATCCGCAGTTTAGCGCACAAACCTTGAGGCTGGGCCCGAACAAGTGTCACTGTTCTTCCTGAGCAACCCTGTGAGCTTTCAGGGTTCGAGTGCCGCGGCCAGCTTGCATCGTGGGATCGATCCGAGCATCCAGACTCCATGTCACCCCTGACCCTATCTTCAACGGACTATCGCCGCCTCGCCACCGTGCTCCGCACTTTGGCCCGGACCGGCGCTCGACCAGCTTTGGTGCGGTTGGGTCTGCTCCGCGGCGCGGCTCCAGACGAGGCCGGCGACGGCGCGGCATACGAGGGTTTTGTCGCGGCGCTCGAGGAACTCGGCCCCACGTTCGTGAAGCTTGGCCAAATCATGGCGACCCGGTCGGATCTGCTTCCGCCAGAGCTGACGGAGCGACTCGGCAGGCTGCATGATAACGTCTCGCCAGCGCCTTTCGAGTGGATTCGCGAACAGCTGACGGTCGATCTTGGCGGCTCGCCGGACGAGCTTTTCGCGGAATTCTCAGCGACGCCGATCGCCGCGGCCTCGATCGCACAGGTCTATGCCGCGCGGCTAAGGACCGGTGAAGATGTCGTCGTGAAGGTCCGCCGGCCGGGAATCGAGGCGGTCATGCGCGCGGATCTGCGGCTGCTCGCGGCCGCCGCTGGGGTGGTCGAACGACGCATGCCCGCGCTGCGCCGACACCAGCCAATGCGCGTCGTGGCAGAGCTCAGCGAAGCGCTGCTGGAGGAGATCGATTTTCGGATCGAGGCGCGCAATCAGATGGAGATCCGAAAGCGCGCGACGGTGTTCCATGTGCCGCTAGTCCATGAGCAGTTCACTACGCAAAGGACCATGGTCAGCACACGCGTCCGTGGGCGCAGTCCCAATGCCGCGTTTCGAAGCGAGGAGCCCGCCTTGGCGCGCACCTTGGCGCCCGAAGCGGCCAGGGGACTTCTGGGCATGATCCTGCTGGACGGGGTGTTCCACGCCGACCCTCATCCTGGAAATGTTCTGGTGACGCCCGATGGTCGTCTGGTCCTGCTTGATTTCGGCTCCGTTGGGCGGCTCTCGGCAAAGCGGCGCGAACAGGTGCTCGTTGTGCTCGGCTCGCTGGTGGACGCCGATGTCGGGGCGGTGTCCGATGTGTTGATGGACTGGGCCGGGCGCCCCGGCGCCCCGCCGCCTGGCCTCGAACAAGGCGTCGAACGGTTCTTCGTGCGTTATGCCGCCGACTCTGGACGGCCGATCCGGCTTGGCGAGGCGATCGCCGAATTCATCTCGATCGCCCGCGAAAACGCTCTGACCTTGCCGCCTGACCTGCTGCTCCTGATGCGTGCGCTGGGTATCGCCGAAGGCCTGGCGAGGACGCTCGACCCCGACCTGGATGTTGTCGCCGCGATCGCGCCCGTGGTCGTCCGGGCCTTCGCCTCTCGGTTTGAACCGAAGGCGATGGCCGCCCGCGCCTTCCGCGTCTTCAAGGAGCTGGACCAGATCCTGGCGATGGCGCCCGAAGCAATCCGGCGGAGCATCGGACGGGTCAGGCGCGAAGGCCTTGTTGTTCAGATCTCAAGCGCCGACTTGGCCGACCTACCGCGCACCGTCAAACGCGCCGGCAACACTCTCGCGCTCGCGCTGGTTATCGCGGCCCTCATCATCGCCGCAGCCATCGTCAGCGTCGCGCATGACGACCAGGTCGCCGCACTCGGGCGGGTCGTGATCCTGGTCCTCTCAGGCGCGGGCGTGGTCGCCTTCTTGTGGCGTCTGTCCCGGCGGGACTGATGCTCCACGCACGGGGACGCGCTTCGCGTCACCCCGCGCCCACGCGGCCTTGGTCATTTCCACCGTCAGGACGCCATCCTCAAGCGTCGCTATGACCTGATCAGCATCGACAGGCTCCGGCAGAGCGACGCTCCAGTCAAAAGGGGCTCCGATTTCACCGGACCGCCGTTGACGGCCGGCCGCCTGCAATCGCAAACACTCGGGGCTGACCTCGACGACCAGATCCTTACTGGAATAGCCCGGGACGTCGAACGCGACGGTTACATCTTCGATCGTCTCCATGATGCTAAATGGGGGAATCGCGCCTGCAGGCGGATTAAGCTTTGCCTCTATCCCTTGCCGTATACCCACGAGGCGGCGCCCGATAAGGCTGTCGTATTCGAGCCGTGCCGTATATAGCCGCCGTCCTACTTTGATGGAAATATCGCCGATCATAGCAAACTCCTTAAGCACTTTACCCCGATAGGATGGTCGGATCGCGGCGAATTGAGGGCGCCGCCGGTAAGATCCTCATCACCCCGTACGCCGTCGCCCAACCGCCGCGACTGCGCGGTCACCCTCCCAAAATCGGCTGCGCTCACCTGGTGGGCTGACTGACGAAGCTGGTCGTTTTACTTCGGCGCTTCTGGGGATTTTCAGAGCGGCGTTGACACGAGCCAATCAGCTCGCTCTCGATCATGCCGTTCGCGCTGCTCAGCCTCCTGGCCACGACCGGCAGGCAGCGGTCTCTGAAGCTCTCCATGCGGCAGTGTCGGTGCGAACAAATCTCACCGCGTGCTCGATATTGGCTCTTCGGTCACATCATAATCCGCCTCGGCCGGAATGCTCAGTACCGCCCCCTCCTCACGTCGTTCGACTCGCGGTTCGACCGTGATGATCGTCGATGCACGCGCCGCTGCGAGCGCCTCAACAACGCTTCGATGACGTCCGAGCTTCTGCACATTGACACGTGTCGGGAAGATTATGGTCTTCGTCCCGGCCTTGGCTTCCTCCAGTGCGTCAGCAGGACGGATCCAAACACTATCGACCGACTCCGATCCGTCATGCATCGCGAGATGATCGTCTGGCGCGATGACCAAGTAGAACCGCGTATCGAAGCGCTTTGGCATCATTTTCGGAGTGATCCAGTGGGCGAACGGTGTCAGCAGATCGAGGGCGAGCCGGAGCCGCTCTGTCGACAGGACGTCGCCAATCCCGATTTCGCCCTCATTTAATGCGACGCGTTTGGGTTCGAGCGATGTGAGTCTCTCGGCATCGACAAGCTTGCGCGACCCTTCCGGGCGCGCAAGCAGTACGCCGCATTCTTCATAGGCTTCCCTAATCGCCGCGACACGCATTGCGAATTCCCGGTCATCGAGCCCCTCGGCGCCGTCCACGCGCTCTCGCACCGAGTCGAGCGAATCCCGCGGGTCGACTTTGCCGCCCGGGAAGACGAGCGCGCCCGAAGCAAAATCGATTTGGTGATGACGAACCACCATGAATACCTCTAGGCCGTCGTGACCGTCTCGCAAAAGTAGAATGGTGGCTGCAGGAATGAGCTTGTCATTCGCAGGCGTGGACATGAACGATCTCCCACTTTCAGAAGCGCAACTGCGCGAAGAGCATTACCTACAAATGGAGTACGGTGAGCGCCGAGCAGTATCATCGAGTGACTCGGCCTATTTGGAGACCCGCACCCTCTCGAGGATTGTTACGTTCCCGTTTGCCGCCAGCGTATCTCCGCGTCCATTCGGCAATGCCAGACTTCACAGCGCACCTTCGCGCCGAAGCGCTTCAACGTCGTCGGCGGTAAGCCCGGGCAATTCGCAGTAAACCTCCACGTCGTCCTGGCCAATGCCCGGACTTGGCGTGGCTCGAGTCTGAGGGGTGCCCTGGTACCGCAGGGGACCGCCAGGCACGGTGATCCGCCCCTGTTGAGGATGATCGATTTCCTCGAGCATGCCGCGCACCCTCATTTGCGCGTTGTTCAGTACTTTGTAGAGGTCGCGCACCGCCGCCGAAGGTACACGGTGCGCGCCGGTGGTAGCGAAGAGTTCGTCGCGGCTGAGCGCCACCGCCCAGACTTCCACCATGGCGTCGGTTTCCTCCATATGTGTCACCCGCGCTGCGTTGGTGACAAAGCGCGGATCGTCCGCGAGTTCGGGGCGGCCCATCGCTGCGCAGAGGCTGCGCCAGTGCTCCTCGTTGGTGCAGATGATTGCGAACCAGCCGTCCTGGCAGGCGTAGCCGTTGTACGGCGAGACGGCCAGGCCGCCATGGCGGTTGCCGGTGCGGCCGAGTGTCCTGTCCGGGTTGTTGTGGATCATGCCCAGGTTGGAGGCGAGGGTCGGGAACATGGTCTCGATCATCGCGACTTCGATCTTCGCCCTCGGCCGGTTCGCTCACGCCCATAGAGGGCGGTGACGATGGCGCTGTAGAGGTGGGCCCCGGACAGGAAGTCGGCGATCGCCGGACCTGCCTTGACTGGAGGCCCGTCGGCGAAGCCGGTAACGCTTATCGCGTCCGATACTGCCTGAATGGTGATGCCCCTGGCAAGGTTGTCGCGTTCAGACCCTGAAAGGCCGTAGCCCGTTGCCGAGGCATAGATCAGGCGCGGATTGTCGCCCATGAGCACCGAGGCCCCGACGCCGAGCTTGTCCATTACGCCGGTTGCGAAATTCTCCAGCAGGACATCGGCCTTTTGTGCCAGGGCCCGCAGCAACTCGACGCCGCGAGGGCTCTTCAGGTTGAGGGTGACGGCGCGCTTGTTGGAGTTGAGCATGGCGAGCGGCAGGGAGGCCTCGCCGCCGATGGCTTCGCGGGCGCGTAGTGGCTCGCCGTGGCGCGGCTCGACCTTGATGACGTTCGCGCCCGCCTTGACCATCAGCAGGGTGGCGTAAGGTCTCTGGTAGACTTGGCCCAGATCGATGACGGTCAGGCCCGTGAGCGGCGGTGGTGGGTTTTCCATCGTCTAGTACAGGGCTTGGTCGAAGAGTTCGCGGGCCATCACGATACGCTGGACCTCGCTGGGTCCTTCGCCGATCCGCCGGATGCGCATCTCGCGGTACCAGCGCTCGAAGGGAAAGTCCTTGATCACGCCGTAGCCGTGATGGATCTGGATCGCCCGGTCTACCACCCGGCTGGCGCCTTCCGATGCGAGCAACGGGGCCATTGCCGCCTTAGCGCGGAACGGCTCGCCGCGTTGAGGCTTACAGGCCGCGGCCAGCGTGGCCCAACGTGCGGTGCGGATATCGATCTCGTTGTCGACCACCATCCACTGGATCGCCTGACCAGGCGATTTGCCAGTGACGGAAGGGGTTGGACCGTCTCCCTGCCCTCGCTGGGAAACGGTCCACTGTTGGCTTAGAACCGATACTGGAGTTCTATCCCATAGGTGCGAGGAAAGTTCGGCTTCAACGTGACGCGCTGGACTCCGCTGGCCGAGGGGGCTCCGGTTCGGAAATCCTGATAGGCCAACTCATCAAAGGCATTCTTGACGTAACCGATCACTGTGTAGCGATCGTCGGCGTCCTTCCAAAGCGCCCGGAAGTCCACGACTTCGTTCGATGGCGAACGGAAGCCCGGCTGAGCAAAAACGACGGCCTGTTGCTCGTCGGTGAAGGTGTAGGTGCCCCCAAGTATGAGATCGCCCTTAGCAAACTGGATTGTATAATTCAATCCGAGGTTGAGTTTGTTCTCCGGAGTTATGGGAAGCCTGTTCCCAACGAGGGTCTGGGGCCGGCTGCCGTTCGGCAAAACGACGCCCGTAGGTCGCGCGCCCGCCTGTAGCGCCTTCGGGTCCGCTGTGTCGACGAAGCAGCAGCCGCTCTTAAGCTCGGTGTTGAGGTACGAATAGCTCGCGAAAATCTGCAGATGATCGATCGGAGCCCACTGGGCCTCCATCTCCAGGCCCCAACTCACAGCGTCCAGATTCAAGAACTGACTGCCCGTTGAGCCCGTCGTGGGGTTAAGAACCACGGTCAGCGGCGCCTGAAAACCCTTATAGTCCGCGTAGAACAGCGCAGAATTCAGCTGGAACCGTCGCCCCACATTCTTCTTCAGACCGAGCTCGAAGTTGTCGACATATTCGGGATCGGCGTAGGGGAACGGAGCTAGGCCGCTCGAGGCCTGCCAACCACCGGACTTATAGCCGCGGCTGTAACGGGCGTAGGCGTTGGTGTCGCCGTCCGGCTGCCACTGAAGACCCAAGGTCCCGCTCCAGGCGTCGTAGTCGCCCGACAGGTTACGCGTCAGGCCACCGCCTGAGAGCTCACGTACATTGGCGTACAACGGGTTGGCCAGGCAGGACGCGATGGTTGGGCCGCCGCATATGACAAAGGTTGTGAAATCCACCGCGATCCCTTGGCCGACGGCGGCTGGTATCCCCGCGGCGGCCAAGATGGTGGTCGTGGTGTTGGTACGCGACACGTAGCGAGCCGAGTCTGTACCCGACTTCTCATCGACCGTGTACCGGATGCCACCCGTAAGCGTGAGCGTATCGGTGATATCATAGTCGACCTGAACAAAGGCCGCGTAAGAATCCACCTCCAGCGTACCGTCTACGAAGAGGTAGTTCCCCTTCGGGTTCGGCGCCGCCGGGCCTCCGGTCGCCAGACTGATCGGGTTCTGAACGGCCGGATCGTTAAGGACCCGCTGGCCCTGGGGTTGCGCGTAGGTTTGATGATACTGGTACAGACCGGCGATCCAGCGCAGTGGCCCGTCCGTGTTCGATGACAGGTTGATCTCATTGGAGTACCATTTCTGGTCCTCGCGGTAGAAGAACCTCTGGTCTGGCGACACGCCCGTGGCGGTGTAGGCGCCGAAAGGCGTCGCGGTCGGCACGCTGAATAGGCCGGTGCGCGATGAACGATCCTCGTCCCCAGCCGTGTCGTAGACATAGGATTGGTAGCCGGCCAGATACTTGAGGGTCATGCCGCCAAGATCCCAGGTGAGATCGAAGTGCAGTCGCTCATGATTGCTGAGCTTACCTTCACTCGTCTGGTTGGTGTTGATCTTGTAGGGGTCGGTCATCGCCGGATTAATTCCTGCGAAGCCGAAGGTCGGATTGTAGTAGAGGCCAGCGTTGCCGAGGCCGGTCGGGGACGTGGTGTCGTAGCGGCTCGTGATCGACTCGTGGACGTTGCCAACGCCGAAGCTGTCATCCCAGTCGAACTTCGAATAGCGCAGGCGGGCCGTGATGTTCTCGCCGAGATCGGCTTCCAGCTGAGCCTCGACTATGTACCGTTTAACAGCGCTGGAATCGCCGGCAGGCCCGAGGTTCTCGAAGAAGCCTTCCTCTCGGCGTTCCAGAGAGCCGCCGAGGAGGAAGCGCAGGCCATCCGTGATCGGTCCTCGAACCAAGGCGTCGGTTCGCCAGGTGCCGTAGTTCCCAAGGACGGCGCGGACCTCACCATTGAAATCCTCCGTCGGACGCTTGGCGATGATGTTCAGCGCCCCACCGATGGAATTGCGCCCGTACAGCGTGCCTTGCGGTCCACGCAGAATCTCCGTGCGTTCGATTAACAGCGACGGCGTGGCTGCATCAGCCATGGAGTTTGAGAAAATGCCGTCCGAGTACAGCGCTACGGAAGGATCCGTGCCGATAGAATTGGTCAGGCGACCAAACCCCCGGATCGAGAGGCGGTCGTTGTTGGTATAGGTGACGCTCGGCGAAACACGCGCCAAGTCCTCGACATTTCCTACCCCGAGCAGGTCGCGCCGCTCGCTTGTATAGGCCGTTACGGCCACAGACACATCCTGAAGGCTCTGTTCGCGCTTTTCAGCCGTCACCACCAACTCTTCAATGGTGAAGCCGGTCTCTTGCGCCCAACTAGGCGAGGCCGCAGCCAGAGCGAGCGCGGATGCGCCGCATGCATAGGCGAGTCGTAGATTCATGTAATTTTTCATGTTCCCCCCCAGTCCGCTAGGCATTGTTGCCTCTATGCTGACGGTAATGCGCATTACCATAATGCCATTGACGCATGACGCAATGCCCCCTCCCCCCGGGTCACGCGGCAAGCCTCTAGCAGGCTGTTGAAAAAGTCCGTAATGGTGCCGGACTCGGTATGATTCACTCTTTCCCAGAGGCGTTGAGGGGAAGGCGATGCGGGGTTCGGACAAGCGCTCGGGGTCGTTGTTTTCGTTTGTGGATCTGGAGTCGAGGGTTCGGCGCGATCATCCGCTGAGGCGGTCCGGTCGTTCACCGATGGGGCGCTGGAGAGCCTGACGCAGGACTTCGCGCGGCTCTATTCGGGGATGGGTCGGCCCTCGAGCCCGCCGGAGGCGCTGCTGCGGGCGATGCTGCGCAGGCGTTCTATTCGATCCGCTCGGAGCGGCAGCTGATGGAGCGGCTGGAGTTCGACCTGCTGTTCCGCTGCTTCGTGGGCCTGGGGATCGACGATCCGGGCTGGGACGATTCGAGCTTCACCAAGAACCGCGACCGGCTGCTGGAAGGCGAGATCGCGGCGAAGTCCTTGGCTGCGGTGCTGGCCCAGCCCCAGGTGAAGCGGCTGTTGGGCCCAACTCCAGCCCGACGGATCGCTCGCCGGCGAAATCATCTTCCACGGCGGCGACGAAATCGCCTTCACTGCTCGCCCCTGGGCAACTTCTTCAACAGCCCGCAGGCCGCTCGCGACCACGTGGTCGACCGCCCCGCGTTTGTAAGGGCCTGGGAAGACGCCCCCGGGTCGGTTCATCTGCCGCCTCCCGGCCCGCGAAGCCCTGGCCTGGGCGGGCAAATCGGGGGGCCGTCAGAGTGGACTCGACAGGTTGCTCAAAGGCCGTCACACGGCAGGAACCATTGTTGCCGTCGCCTGGAATTGGCCCAGCCACGATTTCGGCCTGATAAGCGTTCAATATATTACTGATCGACTCGTGGAGTTGTAGCCGACGATGCCCAGAGAATCTAACGAGCTCCTGTCACAGGATGAGTTGGACAGCAGTTTCAGCCCTATGGGCGGAGGCTACCTCTTGGCCGATGTTACCCGCCTGATGCGAGCGGCTTTTGATGAGAAGATGCAGGAACTCGGCCTGACCGCGTCCACTTGGCGGGTTCTGATCTATCTACGCCGCAGCGACGGCATCTCTCAGGCGGCTTTGGCCCGGCTGCTTGACGTCAGCCGCGCCTCGCTTGGGCAAATTATTGATCGATTGGAGAAAAGTGGGCACGTTATACGCGCTGAACATTCAGAAGATCGACGCGTCTGGCGCGTGTATCTCACAGCAAAGGCACGGGCCATGATGCCCGATGTGGAGAGCAAGGCTAGGAGCCTGCACGCCAAGAGTTTTGGAAAGCTCGCTCCCAAGGACTATAAACAACTCTCGAAGATACTCGCAGAACTCCGCGATATTCTGGTAGCGAATGAAAGCGCCGTTTGACCTCGCTCGAAGGTCGCGAAACCAATGGCATGGCGGCTTCAGAGCCGAGGGCAATTTCGCGAACCGTGAGGCGCGGATAGGCCATTGCACATCTGCCAAAAAAAGGGCGGCGCGGCCGGTCGTCCGCGCCGCCTAAGCTTCCCTGGGCCCCCGGAGGTAGGCTGGGGCATCGGGCAGGATGGGGCCGCAGTGCGTGCTCTCGGAGACTGAAGAGCCGAATACCGAGCGAGCCTCATCGACTGATATTATGTACAAAGCAATATCGTAAGGCGCAATACGATAAATGCCCTCATGATGAGGATCGACGCTGAGGGCTTTGGTCGGCAGTATTGAAATGGCCAAACGAGGCGCGAGTGGCTGGTGGCGTGGTCGTCCGGCCGAAATCCTGCAGGTCGACCCGTCTTGCAAACCACCCTCTCGTTGAAGGCCCCTCACAGGCGTTCGTCCCGGCAAGCCGGCATACCCCCATATATGGCAAGTCAGCCCGTCGCGACCGGCGGTGAGCATGGGAACTCGCGGAGGGCGCCAAGCTCACCACGTCATTTGACACATAGGCGTTTCTGCCTAACAGATATATAGTACGCGCTCGTACACGATGGGTGATCGCCAAACGGTCGCACTCGGATCAGGCAGCAAGAAGCGGCGGCCAGCCGCCAAAGGCTGCGCGCGCACCAGCGCAGGCCCGGCGAGGACGCTTCTCTGAAACGACGCGAGGTTGGATAAAGATGATCAAGAAGCCTATATCCGCTGACTCGCACATCACCGAGCCGCCACATTGCTACGTCGACTACATCGATCCGAAGTTTCGTAATCGCGCGCCGCGGATGGAGCGGCTCGACAAGATCGGCGATGCCTTTGTTATCGAAGGACTAGCCTCGCCGATTCCAATGGGGCTGGTCGCCGCCGCTGGCAAGGACCCGTCGCAGATCACGACGCACGGCGTGGCTTTCGAGGATCTGTGGCGAAGCGGTTGGGACGCCAAGTTCCGTGTTGCGGACCAGGAAATAGACGGGATCGCCGCCGAGTTCATCTACCCCACGGTCGGAATGATGCTCTGCAATCATCCCGACTTCGATTTCAAGAAGGCCTGCTTCGAGGCCTACAATCGCTGGTTGCAGGAATACTGCGGTGAAGCTCCGGATCGCCTTTACGGTCTGGCGCAGGTTTCCATGCGCACGCCGGAGGACGGCGTCGCGGAAATCCTTCGAGCGAAGGAGATGGGCTTCAAGGGCGTGATGATGCCCGGCAACCCGGCCGTCGAAGACTACGACTCCACCGTCTACGACAAGGTCTGGGCGGCCGCCGTCGAGTGTGACATGCCGCTGTCGTTCCATATCCTGACCGGCAAGTCGGACGGACTCGCGGGCCAGACGCGCGGTCCGCGGATCAACGGCTTCCTGTCGATCATCCGCGGCTGCCAGGATGTGATGGGCACGTTCATATTCGGCGGCGTCTTCGATCGTTTCCCAGGCCTAAAGCTCGTCTGCGTCGAGGCCGACGCGGGCTGGGTCCCACACTACATGTATCGCATGGACCACGCCTACAAACGCCATCGCTATTGGATGAAGGCCCCGCCGCTCAAGCGCATGCCGAGCGAGTATTTCGTGGAAAACATCTATGTGACCTTCCAGGACGACTGGGTGGCGTTCAGGATGAAGGATATGTGCAATGTCCGTCGATTGATGTGGGCGAATGATTTCCCGCATTCGGATTCCACCTGGCCCCTGTCGCAGACCATGCTCGAAGAGCATACCAAGGACTTGAGCGAGCAGGAGCGGAACTGGATCTGCCACGACAACGTGGCGGAACTGTACAGGATCGCCGTCTGACGACTACGCAGTCTAAACGTGGCCGTTCTAGCGAGGTTGGAAACTGATCGCGTCTCTTCAAACAATGGAGTTCTTCTAGTGGCTGACGGCGCAGAGCAGACTATCGAGGTTTTTCGTCAGGACGTGCGAGCCTGGGTCCAGGTCAACTTCCCCCCGGACCTTAAGGGGCTAGGCAACCCGATCATGCTTGAAGAACGGCCGAAGCCGACCGAGGAACAGGTCGCCTGGCGCAAGGCGGTCGGCGAAAAGGGTTGGGGAACGCCGACGTGGCCTGCCGAATACGGCGGTGCGGGGCTTTCGTCGGCCCACGCCCGCGTCATCCACCAGGAATTTGCGCGCGCTGGCGCCTACAACCCGATCGGGGGAATGGGCGTCATGATGTTCGGCCCGACCTTGCTTGAGTACGGCGCCGAAGAACAGAAGCTGGAGCACATTCCGCCCATCTGCCGCGGCGAAGTTCAGTGGTGCCAAGGCTACTCTGAGCCCGGGGCCGGCTCTGATCTGGCTTCCCTGCAAACGCGATGCGAAGACAAGGGCGACCACTATCTGATCAACGGCCAGAAGATTTGGACGTCGGGCGCCCAGTGGGCGGACTGGTGCTTCTGTCTCGTTCGCACCGACGCCACGAAGAAGCATGAGGGCATCTCGTTCGTGCTCTTCACCATGCGCCAGCCGGGTGTCGAGGTGCGGCCGATCAAGCTGATCGCCGGCAACTCGCCGTTCTGCGAAACCTTCCTGACCGACGTGCGCGCCGAGAAGAAGGATCTGGTGGGGCCCCTGAACGCCGGCTGGACGATCGGAAAGCGGCTCCTGCAGCACGAGCGCTCCAGCATATCGAGCATGGGAAACGCCCTCGGCGGCTCCGCGGCCCTTCCAGATCTCGCCAAGGCCTATGTCGGCGTCGACACGCAGGGTCGCCTGGCCGACCGCGACCTACGGACCCGGATCGTTGCAAATGAGATGGACGGGCGCGCCTTCCAGCAGACGGCGATGCGGGCGATGGCGGAAGCCAAGGGCAATTCCGGCCCGTCGGCGGCGACCTCGATCATGAAGAACGCCGGCACCCGCTGGATCCAGGACCGGGCCGAACTCACGCTCGAGATCATGGGTCTCCAGGGCCTGGGCTGGGCGGGCGAGGATTTCACGCCCCCTGAGCTGGACGCCGTGCGCAGCTGGCTGGGCGGAAAGGCTAGCACGATCTATGGCGGCAGCCAGGAAGTGCAGAATAACATCATCTCCAAGCGGATCCTGGGCTTGCCCGATCTGACCGCAGCCAACTGAGCGAGTGAGCGTGGCAGAATTCGCGAGGGGCGAGCAGAGGCTTAAGAGTCAGCCGCGGTTGGACAATTGTTCAGCCTGGATTTCCCCCGCCGCGATGCGGCCCGCGACCATGACCAAAGGGAGGCTGCGATGCTGAGTTGGCAAGTTGGGGCGGTGAAGATCACCCGGATCGTGGAACTCCAGATTCCGATCCCATACAATCGAGCCAACCCCTTTCTGGCCGAGGCGACGCCCGAGGCGTTGCGAGCCATCCCGTGGCTGTACCCGAATTTCGTCAACGAGCAGGATCAGCTGCTGCTGTCCATCCACGCGCTGCTGGTGGATGCGCCGGGCCTGCGGCTGGTGGTGGATACCTGCATCGGAAACGATCGGCCCCGGTCCATTCTGCGTGGACAGCCGCTGGCCACCGGCTTCCTGCAGTCCATGGCCGAGGTCGGCTGGTCGCGGGAGAGTGTCGATGCCGTGGTCTGCACCCACCTGCATGTGGATCACGTGGGCTGGAACACCAAGCTTGAGGATGGCGCGTGGGTTCCGACATTTCCAAATGCCCGCTACCTCCTCGGCAAGACGGAATTCGCCCACTGGAGCGCAGAAGGCGACGAGGAACAGCAAACGATCCTGTCGGACTCGGTACAGCCCATTCTCGACGCGGGGCTCGCTGAGTTCGTCGAAATGGATCACCGCATCTCGCCCCACCTTCGGCTCACGCCCAGCACCGGACATACGCCTGGCCATGTCAGCGTGATGATCGAGTCCGAAGGTGAGTCCGCGGTCATCACCGGCGACATGAGCCACCATCCCTGCCAGATGGCCCACCCGCATTGGTCTCCCTCGTTCGATAGCGACCCAAGGGCGGCGGCGGCGACCCGCGCGCGACTGTTTGCCGAATGGGCCGACAAGCCGATCCTAGTCATCGGCACTCACTACGCGGCGCCGACGGCGGGATACATAATGCGGGAGGGCGCCGGGTTCCGATTTGACGCCTAGGGTTGGCTCGAACGGGTAGCGGCTAGTGCTGGCTCTCCGGCATCCGCACCACTAGGCCGTCGAGCGCGTCGCTGACCTTGATCTGGCAGGAGAGGCGGCTCGTGTCCCCGACGTTCTCGGCGAAGTCGAGCATGGATTCCTCCATGGCCGAGGCGGTCCCGGTCTTGTCACGCCAGGCCTCGTCCACATAGACGTGGCAGGTGGCGCAGGCGCAGGCGCCGCCGCAGTCGGCGTCGATGCCGGGGATGTTGTTCTTCACCGCGCCTTCCATGACGCTGAGCCCCGGCTTCACGTCGACGACGTGCTCGGTGCCGTCGTGCTCGATGTAGGTGATCCTCGACATTGACGCCCTTCGCTCAGGAGATGCAGCGGCCTGTTGGTGATGACGGATGAGTCCGGCGACGCGCGATCTGCTTCATCGACACGCCTCGAGCCCGGATGGTCCGGGCCCCAGGCGGTCGTTGACTTCAATCCTGAAGATCGTTCGCGCGCCGCCAGGCTTTCAATCGCGATGCGGGATGACAACCTGCATCGCCTCATATCCCTTGATGAAGGCCGAGGGCACGCGCCTGGGTTCTTCCATGACCTTGATCTCGGGAAACCGCGGCAGGAGCTCCTCCCACAGGATGCGCAACTGCAGTTCAGCCAGGCGGTTGCCGACGCAGCGGTGGATGCCGAAGCCGAAGGACAGGTGTTGGCGGGGCCGCTCGCGGTCGATGATGTAGGCGTTCGGGTTCTCGATCACCTCATCATCCCGGTTGCCGGACGCGTACCACATGACGACTTTGTCGCCCTTCCGGATCGTCTTGCCGCCCAGCTCGATGTCGCGGGTGGCGGTGCGGCGCATGTGGGAGAGCGGGGTCTGCCAGCGAATGGTCTCGGAGACCATTGACGGGATCAGGGCGGGATTGTCGCGCAGCTTGCGGTGCTGGTCCGGATTCTGGTTCATCGCCAGAACCGAGCCGGTCATGGAGTTGCGGGTGGTGTCGTTGCCGCCGACAATCAAGAGGATCAGGTTCCCGAGATACTCCATGCGGTCCATGTTCCGCGTTGCCTCGCCGTGGGCCAGCATGGAGATCAGGTCGCCCTTCGGCGGCGCGTTCACGCGCTCGTTCCAGAGGCGGGTAAAGTAGTCCACACACCCGAACAGCTCCTCCTTGCGCTGTTCCTCGCCGCGGCCCGCTTCAAAAAGCGGGGAGTCGTTGTCCGCGGTGGCGACGTCCGACCAGCGGGTGAGCTTGCGGCGGTCCTCCCATGGGAAGTCGAACAGAGTGGCCAGCATCTGGGTGGTCAGCTCGATGGACACCCGATCCACCCAGTCGAAGGGTTCGCCGATGGGTAGGGCGTCGAGGGTCTTGCCGATGCGCTCGCGGATCAGGGGTTCCAGAACATGCAGATTGGCGGGCGAGACGATGGGGCTGACGGTCTTGCGCTGAACGTCGTGTTTGGGCGGGTCCATCGCGATGAACATCGGAAGGGTGAAGTCTTCCTTGGGGTCGACAATGGTGATCGAAGGCTCTGAGGAAAACGCCTCGTGGTCGGTGTCGACCGCCATGATGTCGTTGTACTTGGTCACCGACCAGAACGCGCCGTCCTCGTGATGCTCCGCCGGGTGAAGATGGACGGGGTCCTCCGTCCGCAGGCGTTCGAAGTACGGCCAGATGGTGTCGGTTCGCCAAAGCTCGATGTCGGTGACGTTGATGTCCCCCAACGGCATGGCGTAGGCCTTTGCGCGGGCTTCGGCCTTCAGATCGATCGAGCCATCATCCATGGCGGTTCCCCAGTTGTACATTTTCAGTATCAGTGAAAAATGACGTAGGCGTCAACTTTATTCGCGTGCGTCTCGCAAGTCAGTTGTAGGCGGCAAAAATCCCAGTTGCCTGACGCCCGGAGAAGGGGACAACGTCGGAGAAACAACATCGGGTGAAGTTCAATGGATGATCTCGTGCTCCGCGCTGACCGGGCCGGCGTCTGCCAGCTGACGCTGAACCGGCCGGATAAGCTCAACGCGCTGAATGTCGATCTCTTCCGGGCGCTCGAGGCCCACATCGCCGACCTGGAAGCGGCGCCTGCCGGCGTCGTCGTGCTGCGCGGCGCCGGGCGGTGCTTCTCGGCGGGCCACGATCTCGGCGACATCGCCGCGGGCGAAAAACTTCCCCGCCCCAACTACCAGTCGCATGTGATCGAGCGTCTCGCCGACCTTCCCTTGCCGGTCGTCAGTGCGGTGCACGGCCATTGCTACACGGGCGCCCTCGAACTTGCCCTGGCCGCCGACATCATTCTCGCCGCCGAGTCCGCCAAGTTCGGCGACACCCACGCCAAGTGGGCGCTGACGCCGGTCTGGGGCCTCAGCCAGCGACTGCCGCGCCGGGTGGGGACCTACAAGGCGCGCGAGATGATGTTCACCTGCCGCACCTATTCCGGTCGGCAGGCCGAGACGATGGGCCTCGCCAACGCCTGCGTCGCGGACGCCGAATTCGAAGCGGCCATCGACAGCCTCGCCTCTGAGATCCTGGCCAATTCGTCGTTCAGCCATGCCGCCAACAAGCGGCTGCTGACCGAAACCGACGGCCTGCCCCAGCGCGCAGGTCTGGCGCATGAAATCTATCGAGGCGAAGGGGTGGGGCCGGATATGTCCGATCGCATCCAGGAATTTACGAGGCGCTCGACATTTCGACAAAGTCCTTCGTAAGACCTGGCAAGCATCGACACCCTGCGTGCTTGGCTCGACCGCCAGCTCGAGCCCGCGGACCAGCTCCCGCGCAGGACGTTGCTCGCAGCCGTTTCCGAAGAAGCGCTCCAGCCATATGGCTCGGAGCCCAAACAGCCCGGCTCAGCCGCAAATTGCCGAATGACGCTCTGCGTGCTGCGTAAGCGCTGTCCGGACCCCACCTTCCGCTGACGCTGCTGGCCGGTGATGGTGACGATCCCCTTGGTGCGGATCGTTTCATGTCTGGATTTAACCCTACGCTTGACCCTAGGCCGGTGCAGGTTCGCCGGCTGGAGGTGCTGACGGGCGTGGGCGGGCGGCGGCGCTGGTCGAGCGACGACAAGGCGCGGACCGTCGAGGAGAGCCTGGCGCTCGGTGCGACGGTGTCGGACGTGGCGCGGCGCCACGAAATCCGCCCGCAGCAGCTGTTCGGCTGGCGTCGCGGGATGCGGATCGTGGACCCTGAGCCGCCGATGACCTTCGTGCCGGCGCTGGTGGAGCCGCCTGCGAAGGCTGAGCGGGCGCGGCCGAGGCCGGCGCGGGCGGGTCGCGGCGACATCGAGCTGGAGATCGACGGGGTGGTGGTCCGGGTGCGCCGCGGCGCGGAGGCCAAGACCGTGGCGGCGGTGATCAAGGCGCTGAAGGCCGTGCGGTGATCCCTGCCTTCGCGGGGACGCCGGCCTCGGTGCGCGTGCTGGTGGCGACCCGGCCGGTGGACTTCCGCAAAGGCATGGGCGGGCTGGCGGCGCTGGTGAAGGATCAGCTGCTCAAGGACCCCTACTCGGGCGTGGTCTACGTCTTTCGCGCCAAGCGGGCCGACCGGGTGAAGATGATCTGGTGGGATGGCACGGGCCTGTGGCTCCTGGCCAAGACGCTGGAGCAAGGCGCCTTCAGCTGGCCGAAGGTGCAGGATGGGGTGATGCGGCTGACGCCGGCGCAGCTCGCGGCCCTGCTGGAGGGCCTCGACTGGCGGCGGGTGCAGCAGACGCGCCGGACGCGGGTGCCGCAGGCCACGGCCTGAAGGCTGCGGCGAAGTGAATCCGGCCGCACGCGGGGGCGCCACAAGGCCGCTCGAATATGGTCAGATCGCCCTATGGCCCAGGCGCTTCCCGGCGATGTCGAGACGCTGCAAGCCCTGCTCCTGAAGGAGCGGGCCGAGCACGCAGCCGCCCTGCTGGCCAAGGATCATGCCGACGCCGAGAACGAGCGCCTGCGCCAGATCATCAAGGCCTTGCAGCGCCACCGCTTCGGCCGGCGCGCCGAGACCCTGGACGCCGATCAGCTGGCCCTGGGGCTGGAAGACGTCGAGCAAGAGATCGCCGCCGGCGAGGCCGGGGCGGAAGCCCGCTTCGCCGGCCGCAAAGACCGAGCGCGCGGCCAGGCGGCGGACCAACCGCGGCGCGCTTCCGGCGCACCTGCCCAGGATCGAGACGGTCGTCGACATCGCGGACAAGACCTGCCCGGGCTGCAGCGGCGCTTTGCACAGGATCGGCGAAGACATCGCCGAGCGGCTGGACATCGTGCCCGCCCAGCTGCGGGTGCTGGTGGTGCGCCGGCCCAAATACGCCTGCCGGAGCTGCGAGGAAGCCGTGGTGCAGGCGCCCGCGCCGGCGCGGCTGATCGAGGGCGGGCTGCCGACCGAGGCGACCGTGGCCCATGTCGTGGTCGCCAAGTACGCCGATCACCTGCCGCTGTACCGCCAGGCGCAGATCTACGCCCGCCAGGGCATCGCCCTGGACCGCTCGACGCTCGCCGACTGGACCGGGCGGGCGGCCTGGCTGCTCAAGCCCCTGCACACCCGGCTGCTGGAGCGCTTGAAGGCCTCGGGCAAGCTCTTCGCCGACGAGACGACCGCCCCGGTGCTCGATCCTGGGCGGGGGCGGACCAAGACCGGCCAGCTCTGGGCCTATGCCCGCGACGACCGGCCCTGGGGCGGGCCCGACCCGCCGGGCGTGGTCTATGTCTATGCGCCCGATCGCAAGGCCGAGCGCGCCGCTGCGCACCTGGCGGGCTTCAAGGGCGTGCTGCAGGTGGATGGCTACGCCGGCTACCGGCCGCTGGCCGAGGCGGGCGACATCCGCCTGGCCTTCTGCTGGGCGCATGTGCGCCGGCGCTTCTACGAGCTGGCCGCCGCCGGACCGGCGCCGATCGCAAGCGAGGCGCTGGAACGCATCGCCTCGCTCTATGGGGGCACCTCAAGGTTTGTTACACGGACGGCGCTCGCCTTTATAACCCAAACGCAGCAGTTCGTTGATAAATATAGGAAATTATGATAATATCCTGCTTCGTTAGCGGGAGGCATTATCATCGATGACGGCAGAAATCCGCGAGATTCTGGGGCAGATCGCAACTGTCCAGGACATGGTCATTGCATTTGAGGACGAGGGCCGGTGTCGACGAGTTCTTGAGGCCGTGGTTTGGCCGTCTGGTCGAATATGTCCCGGCTGCGGCTATCGAAGGTCCACAATGATCACCGGTCGCGACAAGGGAAAGACGGCGAGGCCGGGGCTGTACCAATGCTCCAACGGCGCCTGTCGGCTGCAGTTCACCGCCACCACGAGGACGCCCCTTCACTCGACAAAGCTTCCGCTTCGCGTCTGGTTGACCGGGCTTTGGTACATTCTGCAATCCGACAAGGGCGTGTCCTCGATGCGCCTCGCCGAAGCGATCGGCGTCAGCCAACCGACGGCCTGGCGGATGGGCCATGCTCTTCGGTTGATGGTCGGACTGGACCGACAACTCGAAGGGGTGGTTGAATTCGATGAGTTCTACTTCGGCGGCAAGCCTCGTCGGGATGCCGGACCACCGAAGGCTGGTCGCGGCCAGAAGGGAAGGCCCAAGACATTGAAAACACCCGCCCTTTGTGTGGTGGAGAGGCCGCTGACGAAGGCAATCGGAGCCGTCGCCGGCGGTGCAGGGGCATCTGTCGTCGCTAATCTGTCGGAATCCGAGGCCGAGCGAGTGTTGACCCATGCCGTTGATCCCAGCGCCCATCTGATGAGCGACGAGTGGAGAGCTTTCGTCGAGGCGGGCGACGCGTTCGCGGCTCACGAGACGGTCCATCATTCGAGCGGAGAGTACGCCCGTGGGCAGGTCCACGCCAATTCCGCCGAGGGGATTCAATGATCGTGTGCGCCGCACGGTAAACGGCGTCTTCCACCATATCAGTCCGCGGCACGCCGACCTCTACTTCAACGAAATCGGCTTCCGATGGTCGCAGCGTGTCGTCGCAGGCCAAGCAACCCGCCAGACACGCAAAGGCCGGAAAGTCGAACGGACATTGTGGTCACGGATCGCGCCGGCCACGCAGATCGAGACTGCCTTCCGGTCTGCAGTCGGGCGACAAATGCGGCGCACGCCAGACGGAAGTATCCGCATCGTCTCATCCGTGGCTGTCTTTGGGTTATAAAGGCGGCGTGGTTGAGCGAACAAACCTTGAGGTGAGCCCACGTTCGGCCGGGCCCGTTGGGCGGCGACCGGCGGCCTGGTCGCATCGAGACTCAAGCCAACCTGATCCTGGGATTGAGCGAGGGCAAGCGGACATCCACCAGGCCGTCTCCGACAGCGGCAACCCGGCGTCAATCTCAGGAATCCCAAACGATTCAGTCAGGTCACAGAATGCTCAAGGCTCGGCTCGTGTGGCGGCAGTTTGGTTCGCACCAAGCGCCCCATGGGCGTTGGTTCCGCCCTGGCTGCATTGAATTTCATAGCCTGATCAGGCCTCTTGCTTCGGCGCGTAGCCGAGGATGGCCTTGGTTTCCAGGAACTCGTGGAAGCCGAAATCGCCCCACTCGCGCCCGTTGCCGCTCATCTTGTAGCCGCCGAA
>NZ_JAOTJD010000049.1:0-34952 GCF_042714595.1 Phenylobacterium ferrooxidans
GGCCATCGGCGACCTCTTGGTGGGGTTCTCCGGGCGGGGGGGGGGGGGGGCCGGGGGTCGCCCCCCCCCCCCCCGCGCTTCCGCCCCCCCCCCGCTCCACCCCCCCGCCGGGGGCCCCGCCCGCCCCCGCCCCCCCGCCGGCGTCCGCCCCCCCCCCCCCCGCCGACCCCTCAGCGCCCGCCGCGCCCGCCGGTGGCCCGACCGGCGCCTGCTGGCGCTATGCCGGCAATGTCTGGTCCCGGCTGCCCTCCGACCTGTCGCTCAACGGCTGCGTCCAGGCCCTTTTCGCCGGCCGCTGCGAGCGTCCCGGCGGCGCCACCTATGGCCGCTGGATGACCCAGACCCTGCGTCTGGTGCCGGGCAAGGTCGAGGTTTCCGGCGACAACCGCAGCTTCCGCACCCTGGCCGACCAGGGCGGCGGCTGCGCCATTCCCAGCATCGGCTAGAGCATTTTCCGATAAGTGTGACGCGGTTATCGGATCGAAAAATGCTCTAACTTTTGAACTCGTCAGAAGGCCACTCGCGCGCCGCAATCGCCCTGTGTAGTCTGTGGTCATGGTTCGCAATCTTCTCCTGCTCGGCGCCGCCCTGATCGCCCTCGGCGCCTGCGCCAAACGCACCGTCCCGCCCGGCGACGTCGGCGTCTGCTACATGGTCGCGCCCCAGAAGGACGGGTCGCTGAAGTACAACAAGCTGCCCGCGGCCCAGGCCGACCTGGAACATTGCGCCGCGGCCCTGGAGGCCATGCGCGTCCGCTTCCTCAGCCTCGGCGGCAGCCAGTACGAGATCACCGGCGCCTATCAGGGCAACTTCATCTTCCTCCAGAAGGAGGGGATCTTCACCGCCCCCTCCCTGGAGGCCCACCGCTACGTCGCCCTGGTCCGCACGGGCGACGGCCGGCTGGCGGTTCCGGGCGCCATGCCGCGCGAATAGGTGGCGCGACCCTAGGCCACGCCAATGACCTGTGGACGGTCAGCTGTGCGCCGTGAACGTAACGAGAACATTAACTTGCCCGGCTGATCCCGCTCGTCTAGCGTGCGCGCCAGGACGTGAGCGTCCGCACCTACGGAAAAGACAGGAAAAGCATCATGGCGGGCAGCGTCAACAAGGTCATTCTGGTCGGCAATCTGGGCGCCGACCCTGAAATTCGCAGTCTCGGTTCGGGCGACCGGGTCGCCAATCTGCGCATCGCCACCTCGGAAACCTGGCGCGACAAGAGCTCGGGCGAGCGCAAGGAAAAGACCGAGTGGCACCGGGTGGTGATCTTCAACGAGAACCTCGTGAAGGTGGCCGAGAACTACCTGAAGAAGGGCTCCAAGGTTTACATCGAGGGCTCGATCCAGACCCGCAAATGGGCCGACCAGTCGGGGGTGGAAAAGTTCTCCACAGAGGTCGTGCTGCAGAAGTTCCGCGGTGAACTCACCATGCTGGACGGCCGCGGCGACGCCGAGCGCGAAGAGGGCGGCGGATTCTCCAGCGGCGATCGCGGCGGCTTCTCCTCCGGGCCCCGGGCCCAGAGCTCGGCCCCGCGCGAGGACTTCTCCGCCGACCTGGACGACGAGATCCCCTTCTAGGGCCGGTAAAGTTTCGAACTATAAGAGAGCGGCCGGTTCCCCTGGGACCGGCCGTTTTTTCTTTGTCGGGGACGCCCATGTCCGCCTTCCAGGCCGCCCTTGAAGCCGGCGATCTCGCCGCCATCCGGGCCACGCCCAAGGCCGACCTGCATCTTCACGCCATCGGCAGCGGCAACCGCGACTTCCTCCGCGAGCGCACCGGACGTGACATCGCCCCTGTCGACCACGTGCTCACCTCCATGGACGACATGCACGCCTGGACCGGCGAGCATCTGGCCGCGCTGTTCCAGGGGCAGGGCAGGGCGCTGGCCTATGAGGCGACCTTCGTCCAGGCGGTCCGCGACGGCGTCACCCGGGTGGAGGTGGGCGCCGACGTCTGGGAGATCACCCACTACGACAACCAGGCCCAGCCAGTCTGGGAGATGCTGCAGGCCGCCCATGCGGCGGGCGGGCCGGATGTGGAGTGGATTCCGCAGATGGCCTTTTCGCGCCATTGCCCGTTCCGGGCGCTGGATTTCTGGATGACGCCGATGCTGGAGTTGGGGGTGTTCCAAACCCTCGACCTCTCCGGCGACGAATTCGCACAACCCATCGAGGTCTTCGCGCCCCTCTACCGCCGCGCCAAGGCCGCCGGCCTGAAGCTCAAGGCCCATGTCGGAGAGTGGGGGACCGCCGACGATGTCTGGCGAGCCGTCGAAGTGCTGGAACTGGACGAAGTGCAGCACGGCATCGCCGCGGCTGGTTCTCCCCAGGTGATGCGCGCCCTGGCCGACGCCGGCGTGCGCCTGCACATCTGCCCCACCTCCAACCTCAAGCTCGGCCGCGTGGCCCGAATGGAGGACCACCCGATCCGCGCGCTGGTGGACGCGGGTGTAAATGTCACCATCAACACCGACGACGTGCTGATCTTCGGCTCGAGCCTGTCGGAGGAATACCTCGCCCTGCACCAGGCCGGGGTGCTGACCGCCGCCGAACTGGACGCGATCCGCCTGGAGGGCCTGAGCTAGGTTTACCCTGCTGGCGCGTCTCAAGCAGGAGCCGGAGGCGCGTTAAGCCTCGGCCTCCGCGGCGGTCTCGGAGGTTTCGCGATTGGCCACCCGGATCGCGGCGGCTTCGGCGTCGTAGAAGAAGGGCAGGAAGGCGTAGCGCTTGCCCTTGGTCACCGCGGTCGCCTCGTGCAGCAGGGAGCAGGAGAAGATCACCGCCCCGCCGGTGGGCGGGCGATAGGTCTTGGGACCGAACTCGGCGAAGGTCAGGTCGCCGCCTTCGAAATCCTCGGCGTTGAGATTGATCGAGCAGGCGAACCGCCGGTGGGCGGTGCCCGGCGTGGTGTCGTCGCGGTGTGGCTTGAAATAGCCGCCGTCCTGCGCGTCGTAGCAGGCCACCATGTTGCGCTCGATATGGCTGACCTTGAACTGAAAGGCCTTCCGGATCTGGGGGAACAGGCGGTTCATCAGCGCCTGGTGCGTCTCGCGGACGAGGCCCAGGTCGGTGATCATGGTGTCGCGGCGCTTCTTGTAGTTGTCCAGCACGCCCACGGTCCTGCCGTCGATCTCGCGCATCACACCCGATGGCGTGCCGCCATCGGCTTCGTAATGGGCGATCAGCCGCCGGCAGAGGTCGCGATCGAAGATGCGCGGGGCGATCAGCACCGGGGCATGCAGCGGCACGCCCGCATGGTCCTGCGGCGCGGGTAGGGCCTGGATCAGGGCGAAGAGGTCTTCGGCCTTGTCGATGTCGGCGGTGGCCAACACGCACTCGGCCGGATCGAGCAGCACCCAGCGGGGCCGGGCCTCCCCCCCCGGCGTCAGAGCCTCGAACAGCCGGCTCACCGCGCCGTCGCGGTCCAGGAACCAGCGCAGCCCGGTCTGGTCACGGGCCATGCCGATCGCGGTCTCGTCGCGCAGCACCCCATAGGTCGAGAGCTTCACGTCGTCGAACAGCCCCCGGTGCGCGACGATCAGGCTCAGCGCCGCGCGACGGCCCTCCGGGTCGGTGGGCAGGAAGGCCAGCAGCACATAACGGCCGCCGAAGGCCGCGGAGGTATAGCGGGGATTTGTGGTCGTCGCGCAGACGAACCGCGGCGCCAGCGCGCCTACGACGATGGACATGCCGCAGGTTGCCGCCGGACGCCCGCCCTGGCAAGGCGCGGTGGACCGCAGGGCGAAGATCCTCCCCCAGGCGCTTCGCGCCGATGTGGGGGAGGTGGGTCGCCGCGCAGCGGCGAGCCGGAGGGGGATCAACGTCGTTGACCCCTACCGCCCCCAAACAAGAGTCAACGTCCCCCTCAGCCGGCCCTTCGGGCCAACAGCCCCCCAGAGGGGGAGCATCTACCGTCCAGTATCCTCGCGAGGGGCCGGCCTACCCCTTGGGAATGGCCCCACACGCCACGCGGGCGCCGGCGCCGCCGATGGGCTGGGTCGTATGGTCGTCGGCGCCTGCGTGGATCACCAGGGCCGAGCCGTCGGCGTCCATCAGGGCCGGCCTGGCGCCCTTGCCGCTGAGCGAGGTGTAGCCGGAGAACAGTTCGGCGGTCCCGGTCCCATCGGCGCCGACATAGAGGTTGGGCAGGTCGCCGGCCTCGTTGCCGTCCGGGTTCAACAGGCCGTGAACCACGGCGGCCTGGCCGTGAACATGAGCACCGGCCGACGTGAATCCGGCCGCCGAGCAGTCGCCCTTCTCGTGGAAGTGCAGCCCGTGCCAGCCCGGCGTCAGGCCCTTGGCCTCAACCTTCAGCATCACCCCGTTGGGGGCCTCGGTCAGGGTCAGGGTCCCGGCGGAGCCGCCGGTGGAATTCTTGAGATCGATCCGAAGGTTGGCGGGCGCGGCTGCCGCGATGGCGGCCGTCGCGGCCAGGCTGATGATCAGGCCGGGGAGGGCGAATTTCATACTGTCTCCATAGGCGTTTCCCAGGCTCACGAAGGTTGGCCTCGGGGGTCCTGGGATGTTAACAACTGAACTCTGATTTCCAGTCCGATTCCAACGGCGAAAAATTCCCCTTGAGCGACGACAGCACTATCCCTCCGGACGACGGCCGGCGCGGGGGCATCGCCCCTATCGCCATCGAGGACGAACTCAAGAAGTCCTACCTCGACTACGCCATGAGCGTCATCGTCAGCCGCGCGCTGCCCGACGTGCGCGACGGCCTGAAACCGGTGCACCGTCGCATCCTGTTCTCGATGAGCGAGCAGGGACATACGCCGGACCGCTCCTATGTGAAATCGGCCCGCGTCGTCGGCGACGTGATGGGTAAGTACCACCCGCACGGCGACCTCGCGATCTATGACACCCTGGTCCGCCTGGCCCAGCCGTTCTCCATGAGCCAGCTGCTGATCGACGGTCAGGGCAATTTCGGCTCGGTGGACAACGATCCCCCGGCGGCCATGCGCTACACAGAGTGCCGCCTGACCAAGGCGGCGATGGCCATCCTCGCCGACTTGGACAAGGACACCGTCGACTTCAAGGACAACTATGACGGCTCGGAGCACGAGCCCACCGTCCTGCCGTCGCGGATTCCCAACCTGCTGGTCAACGGCGGCGGCGGCATCGCCGTCGGCATGGCCACCAACATCCCGCCCCACAACCTGGGTGAGATCGTCGACGCCTGCCTGGCCTATGTGGACAATCCCGAGATCGGGCTGGACGAGCTGCTGGACATCGTTCCGGGCCCTGACTTCCCCACCGGCGGCGAGATCATCGGCCGAACCGGCGCCCGCAACGCCCTGATGACCGGCCGCGGTTCGGTGATCATGCGTGGCAAGGCGGCCATCGAAGAGGTCCGCAAGGACCGCGAAGCCATCATCATCACCGCCATCCCCTATCAGGTGAACAAGGCCGGTCTGGTGGAGCGGATCGCCGAGCTGGTGCGCGAGAAGCGCGTCGAGGGCATCGCCGACCTGCGCGACGAAAGCGACCGCCAGGGCATGCGCGTCGTCGTCGAGCTGAAGCGCGACGCCTCGGCCGACGTGGTGCTGAACCAGCTCTATCGCTTCACCCCGCTGCAGAGCTCCTTCGGCGTCAACATGCTGGCCCTGAACCGCGGCCGTCCGCAGCAGATGGGTCTGCGCGAGATGATCACGGCCTTCATCGACTTCCGCGAGGAGGTCGTGGTCCGCCGCGAGAAGTTCGAACTCTCCAAGGCCCGCGACCGCGGCCACGTCTTGGTGGGCCTGGCCATCGCCGTGGCCAATATCGACGAGTTCATCCACATCATCCGCTCGTCCAAGGACCCGGCCGAGGCCCGCGAGCGCATCGTGGCCAAGGGCTGGCCGGCGGGCGACATGATGCCCCTGGTGGACCTGATCGCCGACCCGCGCACCGTGCTGGAAGAGGGCGGCCTGATCCGCCTGACCGAGGAACAGGCCCGCGCCATCCTGGCCCTGACCCTGTCGCGCCTCACCGGCCTTGGCCGTGACGAGATCTTCGGCGAGGCCGAGAGCCTGGCCGGCGCCATCCAGGGCCACCTGTCCCTGCTGTCGTCGCGCGACAACATCATGGCCGTGGTCCGCCAGGAGCTGGTGGAGGTGCGCGCCGCCTTCGCGGTGCCGCGCCGCACTGAGATCGTCGACGGCGACGCCGACGTCGAGGACGAGGACCTGATCGCCCGCGAGGACATGGTCATCACCGTGACCCACGGCGGCTATGTGAAGCGCACTCCGCTGGTGACCTACCGGACCCAGCATCGCGGCGGCAAGGGCCGCTCGGGCATGTCCACCAAGGACGAGGATGCGGTCACCCGCGTCTTCTCGGCCAACACCCACACCCCGATGCTGTTCTTCTCCTCGGGCGGCAAGGTCTATCAGCTCAAGGTCTGGCGCCTGCCGGTGGGCACGCCCACCTCGCGCGGCAAGGCCTTCGTGAACCTGCTGCCCATAGAGCCGGGCGAGAGCATCACCTCGATCCTGCCCCTGCCCGAGGACGTGGCCACCTGGGATCAGTACGACGTCATGTTCTCCACCCGCTCCGGCGGCGTGCGGCGCAACAAGCTGTCGGACTTCATCGGCATCAAGCGCAATGGCAAGATCGCCATGAAGCTGGACGAGGGCGACCAGATCATCGGCGTCGGCGTCTGCAACGCGCAGGCCAACGACATCCTGCTCACCACCGCGCTGGGCCGCTGCATCCGCTTCGCCACCGAGGAGGTCCGGGTCTTCGCCGGCCGTGAATCCACCGGCGTGCGCGGCATCCGCCTGGCCGAGGGCGACAGCGTCATCTCCATGGCCGTGCTGCGCTCGGTCACCGCCACGCCGGCGGAACGCGCCGCCTATGTGAAGCACGCCAACGCCATGCGTCGCGCCATCAGCGGCGAGGGTGAGGACATCGAGGATGTCGCGGCGCCCGACGACGAGGAAGAGGCCGGCGACGAGGCCCTGTCTCCGGACCGCATCGCGGCCCTGGGCGCGGCCGAGGAATTCATCCTCACCGTCTCCACCGAGGGCTACGGCAAGCGGACCTCGGCCTACGAGTTCCGCCGCACCGGCCGGGGAGGCCAGGGCCTGCTGGCCCAGGACCTCACCAAGAAGGGCAAGGGCGGACGTCTGGCCGCCTCCTTCCCGGTGGAGGAGTTCGACGAGATCCTGCTGGTCACCGATCAGGGCCAGTTGATCCGCACGCCCGTCGGTCAGGTCCGCGTCATCAGCCGCAACACCTCGGGCGTCACCATTTTCCGCACCGCTCAGGACGAGCACGTCGTCTCTGTCGAACGCCTGGCTGATCAGGGCGGCGGGGAGGGCGACGAGCTGGAAGTCGAGGCGCAAGCGGGGCCGGACGAAACTTAGGGCTTGCCTTCAAACGCTTGCCCGGCCAAAGCCGAAGCCAAGAACAGTTGGGGGATACAGGCGAATGGCCACCCGCGTCGGGATCTATCCGGGGACGTTCGACCCGATTCACAACGGCCATACCGACATCATCGGCCGCGCCGTGAAGTTGGTGGACAAGCTGGTGATCGGAGTGGCGATCAACGCCGGCAAGGGGCCGCTGTTCACCCTCGACGAGCGGGTCGCCATCCTGCGCGACCTGGCCTCGGGCCTGCCCAAGGACATCGAGATCGTGGTCCAGCCCTATGAGGGCCTGCTGATCCACTTCGCCCGCGAGGTCGGGGCCAGCGTCATCATCCGCGGCCTGCGCGCCGTGGCCGACTTCGAATACGAATTCCAGATGACCGCCATGAACCAGCAGCTCGACCGCGACATCGAGACCGTGTTCCTGATGGCCGACCCCCGCCACCAGGCGGTGTCCTCCAAGCTGGTCAAGGAAATCGCCATCCTCGGCGGAGAGGTGAACAAGTTCGTCAGCCCCGGCGTCCGCGAAGCCCTCCTGGCCAAGGTGGCCGCCAGGGCGAACTAGTTCGGATCCCGAACTATCCTCCAGCCTCTGGGGTACAACTTCATGCGGCGCCTGAACCTGCCCGCGCGGGGTGGCGATCTCGCCCGCGCCCCGCTAGGAGTGGGACCATGATCCGCTCCCTCCTGATCTCCTCCGCCGTTCTGGCGCTCGCCGGCTCCGCCCTCGCCGCGCCCAAGGCCAAGACCCCGGCCGCCCCCGCCGTGCCCAGCGCGCCCGGCGCGCCGACCGCCGCCGACTGGCGCACGCCCGATCCCGAGAACGTCCTGGTGATCGACACCACCAAGGGCCGCATCCTGCTGGAGCTGGCCCCCCAGCTCGCACCGGCCCACGTGGTCCGGGTCAAGGAGCTGACCCGCACGGGCCTCTATGACGGCCGCCTGTTCTTCCGGGTCATCGACGCCTTCATGGCCCAGACTGGTGACCCCCAGGACACCGGGCAGGGCGGTTCGGACAAGCCCGACCTGGAGGCCGAGTTCACCTTCCGCCGCGGTCCCGAGACCCCCTTCGTCCAGGTCGCCGACCAGACCGTGGCCGAGATCGGCTTCGTGGGCGCCCTGCCGGTCATGACCCAGAGCTCGATGCTCATGCCCATGACCAAGGATGGCAAGATCTCCGGCTGGGGTCTCTATTGCCCGGGCGTCGCGGGCATGGCGCGCGGCGAGGCCGAGGCCAGCGCCAACAGCCAGTTCTTCCTGATGCGCCAGGCCTATCCGTCCCTGGAAAAGCGCTACACCGCCTTCGGCCGGGTGATCTCGGGCCTCGAGGCGGTGCGGGCCATCAAGGTCGGCGAACCGGTGGTCGATCCCGATAAGATGTTGAAGGTCCGCGTGATGGCGGATATCCCGGCCGCCGAACGCCCGAAGGTTCGGGTGATCGATCCCGCCGGTCCCTGGTTCAAGGCCGAGATCGCCAATGTGCGCGGCGCGATGGGCGCCGATTTCACGGCCTGCGCAATTCGAATTCCCTCAGAGGTGAAGTAATGGACGCCGAAAATACCCTGATCATGACGCTGGAAAGCGGCCCGGTGACGATCAAGCTTCGCCCGGACCTCGCGCCCGGCCACGTCGAGCGGATCAAGGAACTGGCCCGCGAGGGCTTCTATGACGGCGTGGTCTTCCACCGCGTGATCCCGGGCTTCATGGCCCAGGGCGGCGACCCCACCGGCACCGGCTCGGGCGGCTCGAAGAAGCCGAACCTGACCGCCGAGTTCTCCAAGGAACCCCACGTCCGTGGCGTCTGCTCCATGGCGCGCACGAACCAGCCGAACACCGCCAACAGCCAGTTCTTCATCTGCTTTGACGACGCCAAGTTCCTGGACGGCCAGTACACCGTCTGGGGCGAAGTGACCGAGGGCATGGACCTTGTGGACGGCCTGCCCAAGGGCGAGCCGCCGCGCGCGCCCGGCAAGATCGTCTCCATGAAGGTCGCGGCCGACGCGTGACCCCCGAGCTCGAGGCGGCCTACGCCGAACCGCATAGGCGCTATCATACCCGGACCCATATCGAGCAGTGCCTGGCGCTGCTCGATCAGGTTCCCGAGTTGATGGACTCTGAGCGCGACGTGCTGACCTACGCCATCTGGTGGCACGACGCGGTCTATGACCCGACCGCCTCGGACAACGAAGCCAAGAGCGCGGAGATGGCCAAGCGCGATCTCCGCGACCTCGACGTCTCCCTGCACGCCCGTGAGGAGGTGGCCCGGCTGATCCGCCTGACCGCCGGCCACGCTGTCGAGGAAGAGGACCGGCTGGGCGAGATCGTGGTCTCCATCGACCTTGCCATCCTGGCGGCCGCGCCCCTCGACTACGACGCCTATTCTCGCCAGATCCGCGAGGAATATGCCCATGTTCCGGAGGACGCCTGGCGCGTCGGCCGGACCAAGGTGATGCAACACTTCCTGGACGCGCCGGTTATCTACCCCGACCCGGCGTTCCGCGCCCTCTTCGAGGACGTGGCGCGGGCCAATATCGCCCGGGAGATCGCCTCCCTGGCCTGAGGGATTGGGAATGGCCACAAAGCTGAAGGTCTTCGTCACCTCGGACGGCCTGGCCGACTATGTGGTGGCGGCCTCGTCACGACCCAAGGCGCTGGCCGCATGGGAAGCCCGCCAGGACCTGTTCGCCAGCGGCGCGGCCCACGAGACCGACGATCCTGAACTGATGAAGGCCGCGCTCGCCCAGCCGGGCGAAGTCCTGCGCCGTCCCGCCAAGAGCCACGTCCTGCCGGCCGCCCTGCCCAAGGTCGTCGAGCCCAAGGGGCCGTCCAAGGCGGCGCTGCGCAAGGTGGTGGAGGCCGAGCGCCACGTGGCGGAGGTCGAGGCGGCGCATCAGGCCGCCGTCGTCGCCATCGCGGCCGAGCGCGCCGCCCTGGACGCCCGCGAATCCGAGGCGCTGGAGGCCTACCAAGCCGACAGTCGCGAGGCCGAGCGCGCCCTGGCCAAGGCTCGCCGGAGCCTCTAGGGCGTCCGCGCCAGGGTGACGATCACCGGAAAATGGTCCGACCCCAGCGCTGGCCCGCGCTCGACGCTGACCGTCCGCCACTGCTTGCCCGCATAGACATGGTCGATGGGCAGGAACGGGAAGGGGACCTTGATCCGCTGGCGAGAAACTTCGCCCGCCGGCCAGGAGAACAGGGCCTTGGTTCGGCGCTCCAGCCCAAACAACCGGTCTTCCCGGCGCCGCGAGAAGGACCATGGCGTGGAGTTGAAGTCGCCGGCCAGGATCATCGCGTCCTTCGAGTAATGGTCCAGCACCCAGGCCAGGCGCCGCCCCTGCTGCTGCTGCAGCGAGCCCTGGGTCGGCCAGGTGTAGTGGGCGCCCAGCACGGTGAACTGGCCCCCGGCGTTGCGATAGGTCCCTTGCGCTATGGGTGGGCGCGGCAGGCCCGCCGGAGAGGCTGGGGCTCCGCTGTCGAGCGGCTTGAGCTTGCTGAAGATCATCACCTGGCAGTCGCCGCACACCACGTGATAGGCGCGCCGAAGCAGGATGGCGTCGCGCACGGCCGGCGAGGCCTCCTCGATCACCACGATGTCGGCGTCTTGGTCCACGATCCACTGGGCGGTTTGCGCCAGGTCGGCGTTGCGACCCCAGACGTTGAACTGGACCAGCTTGAGCTGGTTGGGCGCGCTGGCCGGCGCGCGCGGGGTCATCGGCCGGATCAGTTCGGGCAGGACCAGGGCGCCCGCCGCCATCACGCCCACGCCGCCCACCGTCAGAAACACCGTCCGCAGGGTCTTGGGCGCCAGCAGCAGGGCGTAGCCCACCACCACCAGGGCGCCCGCCAGCCAGAAGGGCGCGAAATGGGTCAGGATGTCGGCCCGCGCCGAGACGCGCCCCCCGTGCGACACCAGGGCGGCGACGGCGCAGACGAGGCCCTCGCCGAACATCAGCATGGCCAGCAGTCGGGAAATGACGATTCGGAGCAGACCCATGCCGGCCTCTAGCATGGTCTGGCGCTTGACGCGTGACGGCGCGCGTGGCCTTCACGCCTCGCCATGCAACTTGCCGACTTCGACTTCGACCTGCCCGAGGCCAACATCGCCCTGCGGCCGGTCAGCCCGCGGGATTCCGCCCGCCTGCTGCTGGTCGCGCCCCTGGCGGACCTTGCGGTCTCGGACCTCCCCGACCAGCTCCGCCGCGGCGACGTCCTGGTGCTCAACGACACCCGAGTGATCAACGCCCGCCTCAAGGGGACCCGCTACCGGGGCGAGAACCAGCAGGCCTGCGAGGCGACCCTGCACCGCCGCCTGTCCCCCAGCCGCTGGACCGCCTTCATGAAGCCCGGCAAGCGCCTGGCCGTGGGCGACCGCGTGGCCTTCGGCGAGACCCAGGATCGCGCCTGCCTGCTGGGCCAGCTCGACGCCACCATCACGGAGAAGGGGGAGGGCGGTGAACTGACCCTGTCCTTCGATCTCATGGGCCCGGACCTCGACGCCGCCATCGCCGAGCGCGGCGCCATGCCCCTGCCGCCCTACATCGCCGCCAAGCGGGAGCAGGACGCCCAGGACCGCGCCGACTATCAGACCGTCTACGCCCGCGACGACGGCTCGGTGGCCGCGCCGACGGCCGGTCTGCACTTCACCCCCGATCTGATGGCGCGCCTGCGGGACAAGGGGGTCGCCATCGAGTTTGTCACCCTGCACGTGGGGGCGGGCACCTTCCTGCCGGTGAAGACCGACGACCTCGCCGAGCACAGGATGCATGCCGAGTACGGCGAGGTGACCGCCGAAACCGCGGCCCGCCTCAACGCCGCGCGCTCGGCTGGCGGCCGCATCGTCTGCGTGGGGACTACCTCCCTGCGCCTGCTGGAAAGCGCCACCGGCGAGGACGGGGTGGTGCGCCCCTTCGCCGCCGAGACCGCCATCTTCATCACCCCGGGCTACCGCTTCCGCGCCGTGGACGGCCTGATGACCAATTTCCACCTGCCCAAGTCGACCCTGTTCATGCTGGTCTGCGCCTTCGCCGGCTACGACACGATGCATGCCGCCTACGCCCACGCCATCGCCACGGGCTACCGGTTCTATTCCTACGGCGATGCGAGCCTGCTCTGGAGGGCGAACCCTTGAGCGCCTTCCCCTTCGAGATCACCGCCACCGAGGGCAAGGCCCGGACCGGAGTGTTGAAGACCGCCCGCGGCGACATCCGCACCCCGGCCTTCATGCCGGTCGGCACGGCGGCCACCGTCAAGGCCCTGACCGTCGACCAGGTGGCGTCCACCGGCGCCGACATCATCCTGGGCAACACCTACCACCTGATGCTGCGGCCAGGCGCCGAGCGGGTGGCCCGCCTTGGCGGCCTACACAACTTCATGCGCTGGGACAAACCGATCCTCACCGACAGCGGCGGCTTCCAGGTCATGAGCCTGTCGAAGATCGCCAAGGTCACGGAGCAGTCGGTGGCGTTCCAGAGCCATATCGACGGCTCCAAGCACATCCTCACGCCGGAGCGCTCCATCGAGATCCAGGCCGACCTGCTGGGCTCCGACATCGTCATGCAGCTGGACGAGTGCGTCGCCTGGCCCGCCGAGGAGAACCGCGCGCGGGAGGCCATGCTGCTGTCGGCCCGTTGGGGCCAGCGATCCAAGGCCGCCTTCGGCGAGCGCGACCGCCAGGCCCTGTTCGGCATCCAGCAGGGCTCCACCTTCGAGCACCTGCGCAAGGAGTCCGCGGAGCGTCTCATCGAGACCGGCTTCGACGGCTACGCCCTGGGCGGCCTGGCGGTGGGCGAAGGGCACGAGGCCATGTGCGAGGTTCTGGACTACGCGCCGGCCATGCTGCCCGCCGACCGGCCTCGCTATCTGATGGGGGTCGGCAAGCCCATCGACCTGGTGGAGGCCGTCGCCCGCGGGGTCGACATGTTCGACTGCGTCCTGCCCACCCGCTCGGGCCGCCACGGCCAGGCCTGGACCTGGGAAGGGGCCCTGAACCTGAAGAACGCCCGCTTCGCCGAGGACGACACGCCGCTGGACGAGACCATCGCCTGTCCGGCCTCCAGCCACTATTCCAAGGCCTATCTGCACCACCTGGTGAAGTCCGAGGAGATCCTCGGCCAGGTCCTCCTCTCCTGGCACAACATCGCCTTCTTCCAGGCCTTGACCCAGGCGATGCGCGACGCGATTTCGCAGGGCCGGTTCGAGCAGTTCCGGAAGGACTTCAAGAGCCGGCAGCACGCGTAAGCTTTCAGGCGAAGTGGGAACCGGTTCGCCGTCCGAAAGCACGCAAGCAAGGACTCTAGCGGATCGGGTAGCGCGGCTTCAGGGTTTCGGCCATCGGCTCCTCGCGATCCACCAGGTCGTGCGACGGCCGGGCGGGCAGGGGGCAGCCACGGAATTCTCCCAGCCCCTTCAGATAGGCCCGGCGCACCGCGCCCGCGCCGATCGCCGCCGACACCAGCCCGTCGTGACGCTCGGCCCCCGACAGCTTGCGCACCCAGCCCCGGAATGGGATCAGGCCCGAGGCCGCGCCGGCCACGGCGCCCAGCGCCGCCCCGCGCCCGCGCACCATCAGGTCGTCCTCATCCTGCACCGGCTCGTCCAGGTCGGCGCCCAGGGCCCCGTTCAGGGGCAGGACCAGGCTGGTGATCCGCGCGCAGGTGGCCGGGACGGGCAGGGCATAGGGATCGGCCATGGCGTCCAGCAGCACCTGGGGGATCTTGGTGCGCAACACATTGACGTCCCGCAGCGGCGCGGCGACCGCGCTCTGCACGTTCTCGCGGTTGGCCGCCGAGCGGGTCTGAATCTGCGGCGAGCCGTCGGCCGGCGCCGTCGTGCAGGCCGCCAGCAGGGCCAGGATCGGGAGGGGAAACAGGGCCGCACGCATGCCGAGATGCTACAGCTTGGCCCCAGGCCTTGGAAAGCCCGCGCACGGCCTTGCTCAGGCAGGGGACGCGCCCTATGGTCCGCGCCGCTTCGCCCGGCGCGCTTCTGCTCGCCGCGCTAAGGGCCGGTAGCTCAGTGGTAGAGCATTCGACTTTTAATCGAATGGTCGTGGGTTCGACCCCCACCCGGCCTACCAAGCAGTCGTACGTGGTCGCGAGGTGGGAAGATGTCCTTGCACCACCGGCGTCACGACGGACTATTCTCGGGCAAGAGCCTGACCGCCGCTGTCTTCCGCCAAGGGATGAACCATGGATCTCGCCGCCCTTGTCCGCGCCGGTCGCCAAGCTGAGCTTTTCGCGGATCTAGACCCAAAGTCGCTGGCCGGCGATCACGCCGCGTCCAACAATCTGGCCCTGGTGCATCGCTGGCTCGGAAACCAGATGCTGGAGGTGGCCTATGCGCTGCGGGCCTTCCAGCAGGACCCTTCGTCCCTGGGAGGGATCAACACCCTGTTCCGCGCCCTCGGGGCCGCCGCCCAGTTCCGGGTCTTGACGAACATCTATGCCGGCCTGCCGAACAAGCGGCTGCTCAATCGCCACCAGAAGCTTCTCGTGGCGATCGCCTATCGTGAATGCAACCGTCTCGCCCAGTCCCAGGAGGTTCTCGAGGCGATCCCTGATTTCCCGCAGGAGGACGCGGTGGAGTTGGACGTGGCGATGCGGTTCGCCCAGGCCGCCTCCGACCACGCCGCGGCGCTTGCCCTGATCGACCGCGTCGAGGCCGTGGGGGGCCACGCGAGCCGGCAGCGTCTGTCCGAACGGTTCACCTCCGGCGACATGGCCGGCGCCCTGCAGGTCTATGAGGACGGCTGGCGCAGCGATCCCGCCTTGGCCGAAGACGCCAAGACCGCCCTGTTCTGCGCCGTCGCCCTGGACCGCCGCGACATTGTCGAGCGGTTGGCCCCCAGCATGGTCGGCGGGGCGCGCGAGGTGGCGAGACTCTATCTTGAGGGTGCGCGCGAGGTTGCTGTCCAGGGCGCCGCCCGCACCTACCGCTTTCCCTTCGAGCCGACGAACCTGTCGATCGCCCTGCGTCACGCCGTGGGCCAGTTCTACGAGATCCAGACCCTGCAACGCCTGGCGCACCTGCTCTCGCCGGGGGACGAGGTGGTCGACGTCGGGGCCAACATCGGCAACCACACGATCTACTTCGCCGGCGAACTCGGGTGCCGGGTGACGCCTTTTGAGTGCAATCCAAGGCTCGCGCCGCTGCTGCGCAAGGTCGTGGAGGATTCGGCTCTCACGGGCCAGGTGGACCTCCGCCATGTGGGGAAGGCGGTCTCCGACGGGCCAGGCGAGGTGTTCTTCAACCATATCCGCAACGACTACTCCAACGTCTCCAAGCAGGCCGACGGCGCCATGGTCGGCGTGCCGGCCATGGCGCTGGACAGTCTCGACCTGCCGTCCTGCCGCCTGCTCAAGGTCGATGTCGACGGGGGAGAGATCGGAGTATTGCGCGGCGCTGAGGCGTTTCTCGCCCGACATCGGCCCCTGCTGGTCATCGAGGTGATGAATTTCAATATCGCCGAGGCCCTGAGCCTCATCGACAAGGCGGGCTACGCCATGATCCGGGAAAACGCCCAGGCCAAGACCCATAGTGACTTCGTGTTCTCCCCTGTCGAACAGGGGCCGCCTGCCCTGTGAGGGGGTCGCCAACATGATGAACAGGAGATGACCAGCGCTGTTCAAAACAGGTTCAGAGGGCCGGTCGCATATTGGCGACAACGCAGAGAGCCAGCTGGCTCAAAGCTCCCTCAAAGGATGCCCCGATGAAACGCGCAATCGCCGCCGCCCTCGCTCTTTCCCTGCTGGGCGGTACGGCCGCCATGGCTCAGCCGGCGCAGTATCAGCGCGACTACCAGGGCCAGTATCAGCAAGGCTACAACGGTGGCCGCTACGACGACCGCCGTGACTACCGCTACGATGACCGTCGCGACGACCGTCGTGGCTACGGCCAGCAGCAGCGCCACTACAACGGCCAAGCCTGGCGCCGCGGCCAGCGTCTGCCGAGCCAGTATCGCAGCTCGGCCTACTACGTGAACGACTACGGCCGCTACGGCCTGCGCGCGCCGCCCCGCGGCCATCGCTGGGTCCGGGCCAACAATGACTACGTGCTGGCGGCCATCGCCACGGGCCTGATCGTTCAGGTCCTCGCCAACAGCAACAGCGGCCATAACGGCTATAACGGTTATCACCGCTAAGACAGGGTCTACCCAGTGGCGTAAGGAGCCCCGTCCTCTTCAGTGAGGGCGGGGCTTTCTTGTGGGCGATGGCCAGGCTTTCACCCGGCAGCCTCGAAAATGGATATTGGCCGTGGATTCCGGTGGTCTCGGGCCATATCCGCGGCCTGACCAACACCATGCCGTTGCATGTGGACATCCTCTACAACGAGTATGACGTCGTCGGCGCCTTCGCCGTCGCCGCCCTTCTGTGCTTCCTGGCAATCGTCACCCTTGCCTTGAAGACCCTGCTCGAGATGGTTCAGCTGCACTCCCGGCTGGCCCGTCACTGACCAAGAGACCCCATGACCATTTCCATCCGCTCGGTGGAGAAGACCTTCGGCCGCTACCCGGCCCTGAACGGGGTGAGCCTGGAGATCGCCGATGGCGAACTGCTGGCTCTGCTGGGGCCCTCCGGCTCAGGCAAGACCACCCTGCTGCGCGCCATCGCGGGGCTGGAGTTCCCCGAGAAGGGGCAGATCCTGTTCGACGACCGGGACATGACCTATGCCAGCGCGGCCGCGCGCCAGGTGGGGTTCGTCTTCCAGCAGTACGCCCTGTTCCGCCATATGACGCTGGCCAAGAACATCGCCTTCGGCCTGGACGTCCGAAAGGGCGCGGCCAAGCCTCCGAAGGCCGAGATCGACAAGCGGGTCGAGGAACTGCTGGCCCTGGTGGAGCTGCCGGGCCTGGGCAAGCGCTATCCGGCCCAGCTGTCTGGCGGCCAGCGCCAGCGGGTCGCGCTCGCCCGGGCGCTCGCGGTCAACCCCAGCGTCCTGCTGCTGGACGAGCCCTTCGGCGCCCTGGACGCCACGGTGCGCAAGTCCCTGCGCCGGGAACTGCGGCGCATCCACGACGCCACCGGCGTCACCACCATTTTCGTCACCCACGACCAGGAAGAGGCTCTGGAACTGGCCGACCGCGTGGCGATCCTCAACCACGGCGTCATCGAGCAGGTGGGCACGCCGCAGCAGGTCCATGACCATCCGGCCGGCGCCTTCGTGGCGGGCTTCGTCGGCGAGGCCAATCGCCTGGAGGGTTTGGTCAAGGGCGGGCGGTTCATCGGGGGGGAGATCGCCCTCCCGGGCCAGGGCGCCGCCGACGGCGCCGCCGTGGCCTTCGTTCGTCCCCACGACCTTATCCGCGCTCCGGCCGGCGAGGAGGCTTTCTTCATCACCACCGATCGCATAAACGTGCAGGGACCGGTGGCCAGGATCGAGGGCAGGACGCCTGGCGGTCAACGCATCGAGGCGGCGTTCGAACGCAACTCCGCCGAGGGTCTGAGGCACGGCGACAAGCTCGGCCTGACCGCCCAGAAGGCGTACATCTTCAGCGCGTAACGGCTCTGCTTCAACTTTAACGAGAGATTCATGAATTGGCGGCGTTATGCCGCGCATGGATGATCTTCTCCACTTCCTGATGACCCTGCGGACCTCGCCCCAGCGGGCGGTGCTGGTGGAGGTCGGCTTCGTGGCGGTGGGCGCCTTCCTGCTCGGATTGACCCTGTTCCGCCTGATCTAGCCGCTACTGCTGCTGTTGTTGCTGCTGGTCGTACTTCAGGGAGCCGGGCGGCCCCCGCCGGCGTCCGCCGCGGTTGAAGGACGGCTGGGCCACCCGGATGAACTCGGGTTCGGTCAGGGCCGCCTTGGCGCGGCGCACCGACACGCCCACCGCCAGCTGGCTCTCCGCCTCGCCCTTGTAGACGCCTCGCGACGGCGGGACGTCGTTGTAGTCGCGGCCCACGGCGGCGGCGATGTGGCGCTCGCCGGCCTCCACATTGTTGGTGGGGTCCAGGCCCACCCAGCGCAGGCTGGGTAGGAAGACCTCCACCCAGGCGTGGGTGGCGTCGGGGTCAGAGCGGTCGCCCCCCTTGCGGTCGGTGAACAGGTAGCCGGAAACGTAGCGGGCGGGGATGCCCCAGGACCGGCAGATGGCGATCATGATGTGGGCGAAGTCCTGGCAGACCCCGCGCTTGGCGTTCAGGGCCAGGTCGATGGGGCTCTCGGCGTCGGTGACGCCGGGCTCATAGGCGAAGGACCGGTAGATGATGGCCGACAGCTCGCGCAGGGCGCTGAGCGGATCGCGCACCCTGAGCTGGTCGATGCCGGAGTCCCTCACGAAGGCGCTGAGCGCCTGTGACTCCACCGCAAAGCCGTGATGGTGCAGGAAGTCGAAGTTCTCTCCACGGACGAAGTCGCTCTTCAGCCGGTCCCATTCTCCCAGGTCCAGGGCGTCGGGCAGCGCCGCGGTCGGCTGGGTCTCCACGGCCGAGCGCGCCAGGATGTTCAGCCGATCGTGCGGCTGCGGCACGTCGAAATGGTAGACCGCGTTGCCGAAGGCGTCGGCATAGGAGAACAGCTGGGCCGGCGGATCCAGCTCCAGCTCAAAGCTGACCAGCCGCTGGCGCGCGCCCTTGTGGGGCTGCATCCACAGCTCCATGACGCTTTCGCGCACATTGGCGGCGTAGTGGTATTGGGTGACGTGGCGGACTTCCAAAAGCATCAGGCCGGCAACCGCATCTCGAGGGAATAGGCGACGAAGGTGTCGTAGATCGCCGTGTGGATCGCTTCGCATTCGTCCAGCACGGTGGTGAGCAGGGCGCCCGCGCCGCCGAGTTCGATGTTTTCGACATCGGCGTACTGCAGGCGCGCCTTCAGGCGGCCGGCGAGGCGCTCAGGCCCGGCGTGGCCGGCGTCCACATAGCGGCTGGCGGCCGAGAGGTGCTCTTCGATCCGGGCCGTGGAGAACCGGATGGACCTCGGGAAGTCCTCGTCGAACATGAGGAATTCCAGGATCAGCTCGGGCCGGACGTCGGCGGTGTAGCGGCGCAGATAGGGCTCCAGCGCGCAGCTCATCCGCAGCAGGCTGGTGAGCGCGAAGTGGTCGGTTATCGGGCGCTTGCGGGCGTCGCCGAAGAACACCTCCAGCAGGCGGCCGATCAGCTGCGCACGTTCGAGATGGACCCCCAGCAACAGGAATCGCCAGCCCTCGCCGTGGCTCATGGTGGCGTCCGCCGCGCCCTTGAAGAGGTGCAGGTCGGCGATGATGTCGTGCAGGAAGGCCGAGGAGCCGTCGTTGAAGGCCTTGGCCGCCCCCGGCCCGGTGACCCGCAGATAGATCAGGTTCAGCCGCTCCCAGGTCTCGCTGGTGATCTGGTCGCGCACCTGGCGGGCGTTTTCGCGGGCGCGGGACAGGGAGGTGGTGATCGACCCGCCATCCTCGCGATCCAGCGCCAGGGCGCGGGCCGCGTCATAGGGCGAATTGGCCTTGGCCGGATCGTTGTCGCCCACGGCGGCGAGCACGATGCGGGCGACCTGGGTCGCGGCGTCGCTGCGGTCGAGGGTGGCGTTGAGCATCACGTCCGACAGTCGGCACATGTGCTCGGCGCGTTCCACGTAGCGGCCCATCCAGTAGAGGCTGTCGGCGACCCGGGCGAGCATCATGACTGGGCTTCCTCGGCGTCGGCGGCCAGGATCCAGGTGTCCTTGGAACCGCCGCCCTGGCTGGAATTCACCACCAGCGAGCCCTTCTTCAGGGCCACGCGGGTCAGGGCTCCGGGGGTCACGGTGATCTTCTCGCCCGACAGGATGAAGGGACGCAGGTCGACGTGGCGCGGGTCGATCTCGCCGTCGATCAGGCAGGGCGCTGTGGACAGCTGGATAGTGGGCTGGGCGATGTAGTTGCACGGGTCAGCGCGCAGGGCGTCGGCGAACTCGCTGCGCTCCTTGGCGCTGGCGTGCGGTCCGATCAGCATGCCGTAGCCGCCCGACGCGCCCACCGCCTTGACCACCAGCTTGTCGAGGTTGGCCAGCACGTGGCTGAGCTGGGCCGGTTCGCGGCAGAGGAAGGTCTCGATATTGGGCAGGATGGCGTCCTCGCCGAGGTAGTATTTGATGATCTCCGGCACATAGGCATAGACCGCCTTGTCGTCGGCGACCCCGGTGCCGGGCGCGTTGCAGATCACCACGTTGCCCGCCCGATAGGCGTTGAACAGGCCCGCCACCCCCAGCCCGGAGTCCCGGCGGAAGGTGAGGGGGTCGATGAAGTCGTCGTCCACCCGGCGGTAGATCACGTCGATCCTGCGCAGGCCCGTCGTGGTCCGCATGTAGACCATATTGTCGTGGACCACGAGGTCGCGGCCCTCCACCAGGGGCGCCCCCATCAGCCGCGCCAGATAGGCGTGCTCGTAATAGGCCGAGTTGTAGACGCCAGGCGTCAGCACCACGACCTGAGGGTTGGGCCGCCAGTCGGCCGCCATGCCCTTGAGGGTCGAGAGCAGCAGGTCGGGATAGCGGTCGACGGCGCGCACGTTCGAGGCGCGGAAGGTGCCGGGGAAGGTCCGCTTCGACGCCTCCCGGTTGGCCAGCATGTAGGAGACGCCGGAGGGGACCCGCAGATTGTCCTCCAGCACCGCGAAGGCGCCGTCCGGCTGGCGGATCAGGTCCGAGCCGCAGACATTGGCGTAGGCCTGGTGCGGCACATAGAGGTTCTGCATCTCGCGACGGTAGGACGGCGCCATCAGCACCAGCTCGCGCGGCACCACCCCATCCATCAGAATCTGCTGCTCGCCGTAGATGTCGGCTAGGAACATGTTCAGGGCCCGCAGCCGCTGGGTCAGGCCCTTCTCGATGGTCGCCCATTCCCCGGCGGGAATGATGCGCGGCAGCAGGTCGGTGGGAATGATCCGTTCGGTGGAGCTCTCGGCCCCGTAGACGGTGAAGGTGATGCCCTGCAGCAGGAAGAACCGCTCCAGCGTCCGCTGGCGCTCTGCCATGTCCTCGGAGGCCAGGGTGGCGATGCGTTCGTCGAGGCCGACGTAGTGACTGCGCACCTCACCGGCGAGAGTCAGCATCTCGTCGTAGGGGATCGCCCCGTCCGAGATCTCGATGGCGTTGGTGTCCGATCTCTTCGCCGTCGCCACGCCCCACTCCACCTCTGCGATAATCCTTCTGCTTCGCCTTGGTTCCGACCGTAGGGAGAGCCCCGGCCAAAGGGGCGGCTTTTCGGAATCGGCGGACGACGCAGGAGTTGCTGCCCACTATTTGGGCAGGCTTCCGCCCAAGTTGAAAGCACCTTGCGCGTCTCCAGCGGGGTGACAAGGCAAGGTGACCCGAGATAGACCCGGGACGGGGACGGCAGGGATTCTTGAACCTTGGGACGACTGGTCTTCGCCGTCGCCGCCTCAGCGGCGCTTTGTGTCCAAGGGACGCCTGACTCCGCGCACGCAGAGGCGCCGAAGGCTGCCGTCGAGGGCGAACTGTCTGACAGCCTGCGCGACGCCATCACCAATGCGGTGGGCGAGACCGACAAGCCCATCGAGAACCGCTTCGAGGCCCGTAGGCGCGCCCGTGAGGCCGCCGAGGACGCGGTCGCCGTTCTGCGGTCGGAGGGCTATTACGCCAACACCGTCGAGGCCGAGGTCACCGAGACCGAGCCCGCCCAGCCGGTGGTCAAGGTTGCGCCCGGCCAGCGCTTCACCATCCAGGACCCCAAGGTCGAGTGGATCGCGCCGGAGCCCGCGCCGGGCGTGCAGATCGCCGGCGAGGCGGTGCTGGGCCTGGCCAACGGCCAGGCCGGCAGGGCCGCCGACGTCCTGGGCGCCGAGGGCCGCATCGTGGCCGCGGTGCGCAAGCGCGGCTATGCCGACGTGACCTTTGGTGACCGCCAAGTGATCGTCGACCATGCCGACCACAGCGTCCGCCCCACCTTCCGCATCGTCTCGGGCGAGCTGGTGCTCCTGGACGGCATCGACCTGGTGACGCCGGGCCGGACAAATCCCACCTGGCTGCGCGGCTTGGCGCCGTGGAAGGCGGGCGAGCCGTACGACCCCGACGACGTAGGCGAGCTGGAGCGCCGCCTGCTGGACACCGGTGTCTATGACAGCGTCACCGTCGCCCTGGCCGGCAAGGAGAAGGCGACCGCAGAGGGCCTGCGCCCGGTGATTGTCAGTATCTCCGACCGCAAGCGCCGCACCCTCGAACTGGGCGCCAGCTATTCCACCAGCGAGGGGGTGGGGGCCGACGCCCGCTGGACCCGCTACAACGTGCTGGGCCGCGCCGACACGCTCTCCTACTACGGCCGCGCCTCCACGGTGGACAGCCGCCTGGGCGGCGAGCTGACCCTGCCGCACTGGCGCCGCGCTCAGCAGACCCTGAAGGGCCAGGCCGGCCTCTATCGCGTCCACACCGACGCCTATGACGAGACCGGCGTAGGCGTCCGCGCCGATATCGAGCGCCGCTTCGGCAAGACGTCCCACGTCACGGTCGGGGCGTCCCTGGACTACAGCGAAACCCAGGAGCTGCAGGCGGTCACCCTGTCGTCCCTCGGCCGCAAGCTTGTCACCGCCTCGGTGCTGGGCGCCATGGCCCTCGACCGCTCCGACGATCCCCTGGATCCCAAGCGCGGCTGGCGCGTGGAGGCGCGGCTGGAGCCGACCCTGATCGTCGGCGCCGACACCTTGCCCTATCTGAAGGCCCAGTCTCAGGGCTCGATCTACTTCCCCTTCGACGAGAAGGGCCGCACCGTCGTGGCCGGCCGCCTCAAGCTTGGCTCGGCCATCGGCGGCCTGATGCCGGAGGTTCCGGCCTCGCGCCGGTTCTATTCCGGCGGCGGCGGCTCTGTGCGCGGCTACGCCTACCAGGCCATCGGCCCACGCCTGGCCGACAACACGCCTCAAGGCGGGCTCTCCCTGTTCGAGGGCTCGGTGGAGCTGCGCCAGAAGATCGGCAAGCGTTGGGGCGTGGTGGCCTTCGTGGACGCAGGCTCCGTCGGTTCCGACCAGATCCCCAGCTTCAAGGACCTCAGCGTCGGGGCCGGCATCGGGGTCCGCTATGACCTCGGCTTTGGCCCCATCCGCGCCGACATCGCCATCCCCCTGGAGAAGCGCAAGGGCGACGCCGCCTTCCAGATCTATCTCAGCATCGGGCAGAGCTTTTGACCGGCCCGTCCGACATCGAGGAGGTGGTCCACGAGGTGGAGGCCGCCGTGGTGGAGGTCGCCCGCAGCCGCGGCCTGCCCAAGGCGATCCTGGCCATCTGCGCCGTCATCGCCCTCGTGCTGTCGGGCCTGCTGCTCACCACCCGCTACGGCGTCCTGCTGCCCCAGGGCCGGATGCTGATCGAGTCGCGCGCCAACGGCCTTAAGCTCGGCCGCTTCGGGTCGCTGCGGATCGAGGGCCTGTCCGGCGACGTCTGGCGTCATTTCTCCGTGCGCCGCCTGACAATCTCCGACGAGAAGGGCGTCTGGCTCGAGGCGAAGAACCTCGATATTTCATGGTATTACGCCAAGCTCCTGACCCGAAAGCTGCACGCCGAGACGATCACCGCAGAGCAGGTCACCGTCCTGCGCCGCCCGACCCTGACGCCCAAGCAGAAATCCAGCGGACTGCCGGTCTCCTTCGACATCGACCTCATCAAGACCCGGCTCGAGCTGCAGCCGGCCTTCAGCTACCGGCGCGGCGTCTACGATGTCACCGCAAGCCTCGACGTCCAGCGGCGCGGCCGGGGCCAGCAGGGCCGCGTCTCCGCCGCCAGCGTCCTGCACGCCGGCGACCACCTGGATGTGCAGTTCGACTTCGGCAAGACCCGGCCCCTGCTGCTGGTGGCCGATGTCCATGAGGCCCAGGGCGGGGCGCTGGCTGGGGCGGCCGGTCTCCCCGTGGATCAGGCCTTCGACCTCAAGGCCCGCGCCGACGGCAAGATGTCGGCAGGCAAGCTGACCGCCGTCGTCACCTCCGGCGCCGCCACCCCCCTGGAGATGCAGGGCGCCTGGACGCCAGAGGGCGGGCAGGCCAAGGGCCGCCTGGACCTCACCGCCTCGACCCTGACTCGCAAGCTCTCGGCCCGCCTGGGCCCCCAGGCCCTGTTCGTGATCACCGGCGCCAGGGCCGAGCCCGGCCTGCATGACCTCACCGCCCGCGTGCAGTCGGCCAACCTGACCCTGGTGGCCAGGGGCAGGGGCAATATCGGTGAACGCCGGACCGGCCCAAAGGGCCTGGCGCTCACCCTGGACACCGCCAGCCTCTCCAAGATCAGCGGCGGGCCGCAGATGGGCCCCGCGCGGGCCGCTGGCGTCCTGACCGGAACCGCCGACGACGCGCGCTTCGTCGGGACCCTGTCGGTGGATCGCCTGAAGCTCGGATCCTACGGCCTGGACCGCGTCAGCGGTCCCATCCAGCTCACCCGCAGGGCGGGCGTCCTGGGGGTGAAGGGCCAGGCCAGCGGCGTGGGCGGGAAGGGGACCGGCGTGCTCGCCGCCATCCTTGGCGCCAGGCCCACCGCCAGTTTCGACGCTCAGCGCCTGGCCGACGGCCGCTTCTCCCTGCGCGACCTGCAGGCTGCCGGCGCGGGCCTGAAGGTCCAGGCCAGCGGCGGCCGCGGCCTGATCGGCGGTCTCAACTTCAAGGGCAAGGCTGAGGTTTCCAACCTCGCCGCCGCCCGGACCGGCGCCAAGGGCTCGGCGTCGGCCACCTGGAGCGCCACCCAAGGCGGCCCCGGCAAGCCCTGGACCCTGACCGCCGACGCCCGGGGCGCGAAGTTCGCCTCCGGCTATGCTGAGCTCGACCGCCTGCTGGGCGCCTCGCCCCGCGCCTCGGCCAAGGGCAATATCCAGGACGGCAAGATATCCCTGGCCAGCGCGGAGCTGAACGGCGCGGCCGTCAAGGCGACCAGCGCCGGCGTCCTCGAGAACGGCGCCCTGAAGTTCAAGCTGGACTGGTCCGCCGATGGCCCTTTCCGCGCCGGCCCCGTGGAGATCACCGGCAAGGCCAGCGGCTCCGGCGCCGTTACCGGCACGCTCGGGGAGCCCCGCGCCGACCTGCTGGCCGACTTCGAGGCCCTGGACGTGCCGCGCCTGCCGTTGAAGGCCGCGCACATGACGCTGACCTTCATGCGCCGCCCCGACGGCTCCAGCGGCCTCGTGACCCTGGCGGCCACCAGCGAATTCGGCCCGGCCGTCGCCAAGGCCGCCTTCCGCTTCCCCGAAGGTGGTGTCGATCTCAGCGACCTGGCCATCGACGCCGGCGGTCTGAAGGCGACGGGCGCGCTCGCCCTGCGCCGGTCCACGCCGTCGTCGGCCGACCTGGCGATCAGCCTCACCAAGGGCGCCTTACTCGACGGCGGACAGGTGACCGGGGCGGTGAAGATCGTCGACGCCTCGGGCGGCCCACGCGCCAGCCTCGACCTGCGGGCGCAGAACGCGGTCCTGCCGGGCTCCCGGGTCGCCATCAGCGCGGGCCGCCTTACCGCAGACGGTCCGCTCGCCCGGCTGCCATATGCCGCCGACGTCAAGGGCGCCTCGAGCAACGGCCCCTGGGCCTTCAATGGCAAGGGGGTGATCACCCAGGCCAGGCCCGGCTACGTCATCGGCTTCGACGGCATGGGCCGTTACGGCCGCCGGGACCTGCGAACCCTGGACACCGCCGTCTTCAAGGTCGGCGGTCCCGAGCGCAGCGCGCGCCTGCGCCTGGCGGCGTCCGACGGCGGCGAGATCGACCTGGACGGGCGGCTAGCCGGCGACACCGCCCAGGTCCGCGCCCAACTGCGCCAGCTGGGCCTGGGCCTGTTCAACGAGGACCTCACCGGCAAGGTCGACGCCGAGCTGAACCTGGCCGGCAAGGGCGCCCGCCTCGACGGGACCCTGGCCGCCAGGCTGGAGGACGCCCGCGCCAAGGGCTCCGACGTCTCCCAGGGCCTCGACGGCGTGCTCACGGCGCGCCTGGCCGACAGCAGCATGGTCATCGACGCCGACCTCTCCAACACCGGAGGTCTCAAGGCCACCGCCAACCTGGTCCTCCCGGCCGAGGCCTCGGCCGCGCCCTTCCGCGTGGCCCTCAATCGCCAGAAGCCGATACAGGGCCGGGTGTTCGCCGACGGCGAGGTCAAGCCCCTGTGGGACCTGCTGGTGGGCGGCGAACGCGAACTGGCGGGCCGGGTGCGGCTGGAGGGGACCCTGGGCGGAACCCTGGCCGACATCAAGACGCGCGGCGAGGCCTCAGTGGACGACGGCCGCTTCTCCGACGGGGCCACCGGCCTGGTGCTGCGCGAGGTGATCGTGCGCGCGACCCTCACCGACAATGTGATCAACGTCTCCCGCGCCACCGGCGCCGACGGCCATGGCGGCTCGGCCACCGGCTCGGGGCGGATCAGCCAGGATGGGGTCAGCACCTTCAAGCTCAATCTCACCGCTTTCCGGCTCATCGACAATGATCAGGCCACCGCCTCGGCCAGCGGTCAGGTCACCCTGGACCGGGACGTCGCCGGCAAGGTCCGGCTGGCGGGCAAGCTGCTGGTGGAGCGGGCCGATATCTCGGCCCGCACGCCGACCCCGTCGGGCGTGGTGGCCATGGACGTCATCGAGGTCAACAAGCCCATGGACCTCGGGGTCGCGCAGCAGGCCGTGGCGCGGCAGGGCCTGGGGGTGAACCTCGATGTCACCCTGACCGCGCCTCGCCGGATCTATCTGCGAGGCCGCGGCCTGGACGTGGAGCTGTCCCTGGACGCCCATGTCGGCGGAAACACCAACCGCCCGGTGCTCTCCGGCGTCGCCCGCGTAGTGCGCGGTGAGTACGACTTCGCCGGCAAGCGGTTCGAGTTCGACCAGCGTGGCGTGGTCTATCTGGCCACCTCCACTCGGGATATCCGCCTCAGCCTCTCGGCCACCCGCGACGACCCCTCCCTGACCGCCGTGGTCAGCATCCGGGGCACGGCGGCCAAGCCGGAGATCACCCTGAACTCGACCCCGACCCTGCCCAATGACGAGGTGCTGTCCAATGTCCTGTTCGGCCGCTCGGCCTCGCAGCTGTCGCCTCTCGAAGCCGCTCAGCTGGCTTCGGCCCTGTCCTCTCTGGCCGGCGGTGGCGGCTTCGACGTCATCGGCAACCTGCGCAACTTCGCCGGCCTCGACCGTCTGGCGGTGGGCGGCGGCGACGAAAGCGGTATGACAATTTCCGGCGGCAAGTATCTGACGGAAGACGTTTATCTGGAATTGACGGGTGGCGGTCGCGAGGGACCCTCGGCTCAAGTCGAGTGGCGCGTGCGCAAGAACCTGTCCATCATCTCCAAGCTAGCCAGCCAGGGGGACGGCAAGCTCGCCGTGCGATGGCGCAAGGACTACTGATGCTGCGGACCGTGTTGATCGGGACCGCGGGGTTGCTGGCGCTGGCCGCCTGCGACACGCCGCTGAAGCCGCCGACCCACACCGGCGTCTGCTGGCGCCTCGCCCCGGCGATGAACGGCGCCCAGGACTTCCGGCCCATGTCCAACAGCGTGCCCAACCTCCAGGCCTGCGCCATCCAGCTCGAGGGCCTGCACCTCAGGCACGGCGCGCCCGTCACGGGCGCCTATCAGGGTCAGATCATCTACGTGACCGAGGATCGGATCGAAGCCGCGGCCAGCAGCAAGGCCCGGCGCTACCAGCTCTTCACGCCAGAGCAGCGGGCCGAGGTGGACCGGGGCCTGAAGCTGCTGATGGGAGCGGGCGACAACTGACTCCTTCCCGCCGCCGAGGGGAAGTTATCTGGCCGCGTAGGCCTGGGTGCCGCGCGTGAACACCTGGTCGCCAGGCGCCACCGCCGCGATTGGAATATCCCCCGACCTCGCGAGCCGCTCATAGAGCGCCCCGAAGTCCTGCAGCGTGGCGTCGAGCAGGGCCTGCAGGGACGGGACCACGAAATAGACCTGCTGGAAGTCGTCGATCCGGTAAGGGGTGCGCATCACCCGCTCCAGGTCAAACCCCAGCCGGTTGGGGGAGGGGTCGTCCAGGGCGAAGATCGACTCTGCGTGGGACGAGACGATGCCCGCGCCATAGATCCGCAGGCCGTCCGGTGTCTCCAGCAGGCCGAACTCGACCGTGTACCAGTAGAGCCGCGCCAGGTTGTGCAGCTGGCCCCGGTCCATCGCCTTCAGACCCCCCGCGCCATAGGCCTGCATATAGTCAGCGAAGGTGGGATCGGTCAGCATTGGGACATGGCCGAAGACGTCGTGGAAGATGTCCGGCTCCTGCAGGTAGTCCAGCTGCTCGGGCTTGCGGATGAATTGGCCCGCCGGAAACCGCCGATTGGCCAGGTGCTCGAAGAACACCTCGTCGGGGACCAGCCCCGGGACCGCCACCACGCTCCAGCCGGTCAGGCGGTCCAGCTCCTCGTTGATCCGCGCGAAGTCGGGAATGCCGCCGCGATGCAGGTCCAGGGCGTCGAGCCCGTGCAGGAAGGCGTCGCAGGCTCGTCCGGGCAACAGCCTGGACTGGCGCTCATAGAGGGTCATCCAGACCTGGTGCTCAGTCGGCGTATAGGCCGCCCAGTCCTGGTCGATGGTCCAGTCGGGCCGCGCGCCCGGAGGCGGGGTGAATCCGTCAGCGCTCATTCCGGCAGAATGGGGCCAATCGTCCGGAAGTTCCGTTCGAACTGCGCGGCTTTTCGGAGGCCGCTCGCGAAAACCTTGCGCGGAAGCAGGTCAGGGAGGTGGGGATTGCCTTCCCGGCGTCCCCCACATGGCGGGGGAAGGGGGCGGCGAGCAGGCCCGTTCGCCGGCTAGTGGCTGATCCGCGGCCGCAGGGTGTAGTGGCCTTCGTTGAAGCTCTCGAAAATGAGGGGCGCCTGCGGGTGGCCCACGGGTTCCCCGCTCTCGTCGGGCAGCAGGTTCTGCTCGGAGACGTAGGCGACATAGGAGTTGTCATCGTTCTCGGCCAGCAGGTGGTAGAACGGCTGGTCCTTGCGCGGCCGGATGTGCTCCGGGATCGATAGCCACCACTCCTCGGTATTGGCGAAGGTGGGGTCGACGTCAAAAATCACGCCCCGGAACGCGAACACGCGGTGCTTGACGACATCGCCGATGGCGAACTTGGCCAGCCGGATATCCGCGATCGCCGCGGGGTTGGGCAGGTGGCCAGCGTTTGGCTTTTCGAGTCGAGCGTCCATGAACAGAATCTACACCGTCGTACCTAACTGGGAGGTGAACGTAGCGCTCACGCGTCCGTGTTCAAGAGCGCGCCTTCCGGCAGGCGAATGGTCTTGCTACAGTCGCCTTGAAACGAGGCGCCCGTACCGGCGACTGCGAAGGCCCTAAGGTTGGTCCATGTCTGAGGCGCGCAGAAACACGCGATGCGTGTTTCGCCCTCATTTTGTAAGCGCTTGCCGGGCGCCTGAATGAGCGATCCTGCTGGAAGCGCGCCCGCGCCCGACGCCGTGAGGCATGGCCGGGACAGGTCTGCCAATGACGCGCCCTGCTACGGCGCCCTCGACCTCGGCACCAACAATTGCAGGCTCTTGATCGCCACCCCGTCCGGCAAGAGCTTCCGGGTGGTGGAGGCCTATTCGCGCATCGTGCGGCTGGGGGAGGGGCTCACCCAGAGCGGCCGCCTGTCGGAGGTCGCCATGGAACGCGCCATGGCCGCCTTGAAGGTCAGCGCTGAAAAGGTCCGCCGCCGGAGGGTCGTCAAGCTCAAGGCCATCGCCACCCAGGCCTGCCGCATGGCTGAGAACGGCCAGGAATTCATCGACCGGGTCTTCGAGGAGACCGGCATGCGGCTGCAGATCATCGCCCCCCGCGAAGAGGCCCAGCTCTCCGTCGCCGGTTGCCTGAACCTGCTGGACACCACCGCCGACGCCGCCCTGGTGGTGGACGTGGGCGGCGGCTCCACCGAACTCTCCTGGGTGGACCTCAAGGGCGAGGGCCTGGGCGGTGAGCTCAGCACCTTCGCGGCCTCGAAACTGCCCATCAAGGCCTGGCTCTCCATCCCCATCGGTGTCGTCACCCTGGCCGAGCAATTCCCGGAGGGCGAGACCGCCACGGAGGCCTGGTTCCGCGCCATGGTCGACCGGGTGAAGCTCGACCTCGCCGCCTTCCGTCACGCCGACCCCATGAGGCCGATCTTCGATGAGGATCGCGCCCACCTGATCGGCACCTCGGGCGCCATCACCAGCCTGGCCGGCATGCACCTGCGCCTGCCGCGCTATGATCGATCCCGCGTCGACGGCATCTGGATGACCCGTGACGAGTGCGAGGGGGCCGCCAACCTGCTGTTGAACCTCACCGCCCAGCAGCGCGCCGACCAGCCCTGCATCGGCCCCGACCGCTCCGACCTGGTCTTGGCCGGCGCCGCCATCCTCCAGGCCGTGCAGGAACTCTGGCCTTGCACCCGGGTGCGGGTCGCCGACCGCGGCCTGCGCGAGGGCATACTGATGTCCCTGATGTCCGAGACCGGCGGCGGCCGCCGCCGCAAGCGCCGCCGCGGCCGTCGCGGCAAACCCCTGGCCCAGGCCGCCGAATGACCGACGAACTCCCCCCGGCCCGCAAGCGCATGGTCAAGCCGCCCATGGGCGGCACCGAAGAGGGACGCGGCAAGCCCGCGCGCCTGAAGACCGCCAAGATGCGGACCCCGTCCTCCCAGGCCTGGCTGTCGCGCCAGGTCAACGACCCCTTCGCCGCCAAGGCCCGGGCCCACGGCTATCGCAGCCGCGCGGCCTACAAGCTGACCGAGATCGACGATCGGCTGCACCTGCTGAAGCCCGGGATCCGGGTCATCGACCTGGGGGCGGCGCCCGGCGGCTGGACCCAGGTTGCGGTCGAGCGCGGCGTCACCAATGTCGTGGGCGTCGACCTGCTGCCGGTCGATCCCATCTCGCCGGCCCAGATCATCGAGATGGACTTCACCGATCCCGCCTGCGGTCCGCTGCTGATCGAGATGCTGGGCGGACCGCCGGACGTGGTGCTGTCGGACATGGCCCCCAACACCGTCGGCCACCGCAAGACCGACCACCTGCGGATCATGGGCCTGATCGAGATCGGCGTGGACTTCGCCATCAGCGTGCTGAAGCCCGGCGGGTCCTTCATCGCCAAGGCCTTCCAGGGCGGCGAGACCTCCCTGGTTATCGCCAACCTCAAGCACCACTTCACCGAGGTGAAGAACATGAAGCCCAAGGCCAGCCGCGCCGACAGCTCCGAGACCTATCTGGTGGCGACGGGGTTCAAGGGGCGGAAATAGTATTCCGGTCATCCCCGCGAAGGCCGGGATGACCGGAGTAGAGGCTCGATCCTCACCCCGATTTGCCGCTAATCTCCCCCAACAACAAAGGGGGAGGCGACAATGGCTGACGGTTCGGTGGGCGGCTTCACGGCTGACAGATATTCCAAGGTCCGCGAGGCCTTCCAGGCCAACCTCGATTCCGGCGCCGATGTGGGCGCCTCGTTCTGCGCCACCCAGGACGGCGAGACGGTGATCGACCTCTGGGGCGGCTGGGCCGACGCCGAGCAGACTCGGCCCTGGCAGAAGGACACCATCGTCAACGTCTACTCCACCACCAAGACCATGACGGCGCTGACGGCCCTGCTGCTGGCCGACCGCGGCGAGCTCGACTTCGATGCGCCGGTGGCCAGGTACTGGCCGGAGTTCGCGGCCAACGGAAAGGCCGACGTCAAGGTCAGCCACCTGATGAGCCATTCCGCAGGCCTCTCGGGCTGGAAGCAGCCGATCACCACCGAGGATCTCTACGACTGGGAGAAGGCCACCTCCCTGCTGGCCGCCCAGGCCCCTTACTGGGAACCCGGCACGCAGCCCGGCTACCACGCCCTGACCCAGGGCTACCTTGTGGGCGAGGTCGTGCGCCGCATCACCGGCGAGTCGCTGGGGACGGTGTTCCGCCAGGAGATCGCCGAGCCCCTGGGCGCCGACTTCCACATCGGTCTGCCGGCCAGCGAGGACGCCCGCGTCGCCAATCTGATCCCGCCGCCCGCCGGGGGCGGCATCGCCGACGGCGAGCAGACCGAACTGGTCGCCAACATGTCGCGTAATCCCGGCATCGACCCGCTGGCCACCCGGACCCGGGCCTGGCGCGGCGCGGAGATCCCCGCCGCCGGCGGTACGGGCAACGCTCGCTCCGTGGCCGAGATCCACGTGCTGCTGGCCAATGGCGGCGTCGCCAAGGGCAAACGGATTCTCTCCGAGGCCGGCTGCCGCAAGGCTCTCGAACTGCAGGTGGAGGGGACCGACCTGATCCTGGGCGGCCCGGCCCGCTTCGGCATGGGCTTCGGCCTGCCCAGCGCCACGGTCCCCATGCGTAATCCCAACAGCATCTACTGGGGCGGCTATGGCGGCTCGTTGATCATCATCGACATGGATGCGCGGACCACCGTCGCCTACGCCATGAACAAGATGGCCCCCACCACCACCGGCGACATGCGCGCCTTCAGCCTGATGGCGGCGATGGGGTAGGGGGAAGGCGCCCTTCTCCCGCAAGGGGAGAAGGGCGATGAAGGGCCGCGCTCAATATCCCTACGCCAGCATGCGCACCTTCGGCTCGCGGTCCCACTGGCGGGTGCGGGCCGGCGGGATGAAGCCGTCGGCGCCTGCCGCCAGGTCCACGATCCCGGCGTCCGGCTCGACATTGGCCTTGTCCAGCAGCGGCTGGGCCTCGGATGTGAAGCCGATGGCCTTCAGGTGGACGAAGGCGTTGGACACGAAGTCCGTCGCCGCGCTCTCCTTCAGCAACTCGGCGCAGCCGGCCTCCGACAGCACCAGGGCCACGGCGTCGAACAGCACCGAGGGGGTCCCGGCCAGCTGACCGTCGGCCGGCAGCATCTTGCCGTCCTTCAGCGTCACGCCGCCCACCTTGGGGGCGATGATCTTGACGCTGGCCCCTTCAGCCAGCGCCGCCTTCTTCACCGCATTGATCACCGCGCCGTCGGCGCCGTCGGTGACCAGGATGCCTACCGCCCGGCCGTTCAGGGTCTCGGGATACTTGCCGACGATGCGCAGGGCCGGCGAGGCGTCCATGTCCACGGGCTTCACCGCAGCCTCGGCCTTGGCCGGCAAGCCCATGGCCAGGCCGTCGGCCACGCGCTGGGCCAGGTCAGTGTCGATGTTCTGCAGGTTGCCGAGGATGCGAAGCCGCACATGCTCGAAGCTGCACTTGGACAGCTCGAACACCAGGGCGCTGGCCATGTGGGCCTGCTCGATGGTGGTCTGGGAGGCGTAGAACAGCCGCGCATGGCTGTAGTGATCGGCGAAGGTCTCGGCCCGCAGCCGCACCTTGGGCCCGTCACTCATCACCTGGGCCGTCCGGAAGCCGCCCTTGGGGTCCTCGCGCGGGCCGCCCGGTTCGCCCACAAGGCCCAGGCTGTTGGGCTCGTAATTGGCCCGGCCGACGGGGATATCCATCTGCATGTGCCCGTCGCGCTGCAGGTTCTGGAAGGGGCAGCCCTTGGCGCGGTTGATCGGCAGCTGGTGGAAGTTCACCGAGCCCAGCCGCGACAGTTGGGTGTCCTGGTAGGAGAACAGCCGTCCTTGCAGCAGCGGGTCCTCCGAGGCGTCGATCCCCGGCGGCATGTTGGTCGGCAGGAAGGCCGCCTGCTCGGTCTCGGCGAAGAAGTTGTCGACGTTGCGGTTCAGCACCATGCGCCCGATCACCTTGATGGGGACCAGCTCCTCAGGGATCAGCTTGGTGGCGTCCAGGATGTCGAAGGCCAAGGCGTCGGCCTCAGCCTGAGACAGCAACTGCACGCCGAACTCCCACTCGGGGAAGGCGCCGCTGTCGATGGACTCAAACAGGTCGCGGCGGTGGTAGTCCGGATCGGCGCCGGCGATCTTCACCGCCTCGTCCCAGCAGGTGGACTGGGTCCCCAGCTTCGGCCGCCAGTGGAACTTCACAAAGGTGGCCTCATCCTTGTCGTTCAGCAGCCGGAAGGTGTTGACGCCGAAGCCCTCCATCATCCGCAAGCTGCGCGGAATGGTCCGGTCCGACATCGCCCACATGATCATGTGCATGCTCTCGGGCATCAGCCCGATGAAGTCCCAGAAGGTGTCGTGGGCGCTGGCGGCCTGCGGATAGCCGCGGTCGGCCTCCATCTTCACCGCGTGCACCAGGTCGGGGAACTTCATGGCGTCCTGGATGAAGAACACCGGGATGTTGTTACCCACCAGGTCCCAGTTGCCCTCCTTGGTGTAGAACTTCACAGCGAAGCCGCGGACGTCGCGGGGCGTATCGACGCTGCCCGCGCCGCCGGCCACGGTGGAGAAGCGGGCGAACAGCTCGGTCTTCACGCCGACCTCGGTGAGGATCTTGGCGCGGGTGTACTTTTCCAGCGACTCCGTCAGCTCGAAGAACCCGTGCGCCGCCGAGCCGCGGGCATGGACGATCCGCTCTGGAATGCGCTCATGGTCGAAGTGCTGGATCTTCTCCCGCAGGACGAAGTCCTCCAGCAGGCTGGGCCCCCGCGCGCCGGCCTTCAGCGAATTCTGGTGGTCGCTGATCGGCACGCCGAAATTGGTGGTCATCCGCGCCTCGGGCGCGCTGGCGGTCTGGTGCAGTTCGCCGCCGGCCCCGATGTGCGAGGTCGCGGCGCCGGCGGGCGGGGTCTTGGGCTTGGTCATGTCTAGAGCGGGCCGCGTTTTGACGGAATCGGGATTCCCAAATCAGGGCTGATCTGATTCATCCTCTCTGCTGGAGGA